>CANQJY010000008.1 GCA_947624365.1 uncultured Clostridia bacterium | reverse complement strand
TTCTCTATAACACCAAATACACTTGGAAAAACAGAAGAACAACGTGTAGAAAATTTAGTAAATATGTTAGATGGTTATTTTACACAAACTGGTCACCATATAAATGTAAATGTATTTGATAGAAAATTGTTAGAAGATGCAATGGAACATCCTGAAAAATATCCTCAATTAACAATTAGGGTTTCTGGATATGCTGTTCACTTTACAAAATTAACAAGAGAACAACAGCTAGATGTTATCAATAGAACCATTCATGAAAGGATTTAAAATGGAAAAAGAAGATTTGAAATATTTTGCTAAAGTGCATTCAATTGAATCTTTTGGTGCAGTTGATGGTCCTGGTATACGTTTTGTGCTATTTTTACAAGGTTGCCATTTACAATGCAAATATTGCCATAATCGAGATACTTGGGATATGAATGGTGGATCTTATAAGTCTCTTGATGAAATATATGAAAAGATTTTGAGATATAAAAATTATATTTACCCTAATGGTGGTGTAACAGCTACTGGTGGAGAACCTCTTTTACAAGTTCACTTTTTAATATCATTATTTGAAAAACTAAAAGCTGTTGGAATTCATACATGTATAGATACTTCTGGTATGGTTTCAATTACAAAGGATATTGAAAAATTATTGTCTTTGACTGATTTAGTGTTATTAGATATTAAGCATATTGATAGTGAAAAATGTAAAAAATTAGTTGGAGTTGGAAATGAATTAGAATTAAAATTCGCTAAATACCTTAGTGAACATGATATTCCTATTTGGATTAGGCAAGTTATTGTTCCTGGATTTACGGATGATGAAAAAGATTTGTTAAAATTGAAAGATTTTATTTCTACTTTAAAAACTGTTCAAAAAGTGGAACTTTTGCCATATCATAATATGGGCATGTATAAATGGAAAAATCTCGGCGATAGTTATTCTCTTGAGAATATTCGCCCTGCTAATTCTGATGATATTGAAAGAGTAAAGAAAATTCTAGAGATTTCTTGAAAATCTCTAGAATTTTTGATATAATGGTTACATAATTAAGAAAGGATGTTAAAATTATGTCTGACTCTATGCAAATTAAAAATGAAATAGAAGAAGAAATCGAACCAATCGAAAAAAAAGTAAGTAAAGTAATTAATGGGTTGATTAAAAGAGGGCAATTTAACACTGCATTAGAACTCGGAAATAAAGAACAGTTTCAAGATGATGCTGTTATTCAATCTCAAATGATAACAATTGCTATTTTACAAAATAGATTAGATGACGGCATCAAAATTGCAATGAAAAAAAATTTTCAAAATGTAACTGCTATCCAATGTCAATTAATGACTATATTTATTAAAAAAGGGCTTCTAGATGCTGCATTAAAGATTGGTAATAGAAAAGAATTTCAATATGTACCTGAAATTCAATCTCAGAAGATTAAAATTTACGCATTGCAAAACAGAATTGATGATGCAATTAAAATTTATAATAGAGATTGTTTTCATAATGATATTGCTATTCAATCTCAAATGATGAACATATTTATTAAAAATAGCGATACAGATAAATCTTTTTTAGATTCCGCATTAGAAATTGGTTATAGAGAAGAATTTCAACTCATTCCTGAAATTCAATCACAATTAATGGCATTATTTATTAGAAAAAATAGATTAGATCTTGCATCAGAAATTGGTAGTAGAAAAGAATTTCAAAGCAATGTTGTTATTCAATCTCAAATGATAACAATTGCTATTTTACAAGAAAAATTGGAAAATGCATTTGAAATTGGAAATAAAGAAGAATTTAAAAATGTTGTTGTTATTCAATCTCAAATAATGACAATATTAATTCGACAAGGTGATTTTTCTTCTGCGCTTAAAATTGGTAACAGGGAAGAATTTTATTATGCTGCTGAAATTCAATCACAGTTAATAACTATTGCTATTTTACAAGGTAGATTAGAAGATGCATATAGAATTAGCAATAGAGAAGAATTTAGATATAATTCTACTATTCAAGCTCAAAAGAAACGAATTATTGCTAAGCAAAAAAAGAGAAAACCTCAAATTGAATCAAAAAAAGAGTTGCCATTAACATTTTTAAATGAAATTAAAACAAAACTTTATATGAATAAAATAGAAAAAACAGATATAGAAAAAATTAAAACAAATCCTGAGTTATCTGAATATCAAAGAATTTGTCTACTACTTGCTATCTATGAGAAACAAAAAAAATTAAATGAAGTAAAGTTATTAATAAAACAATATAAATCAGAAAATCCAGATTCTGAAGATAATAAAATATTTAACTCTGTAATTCAAAGAATGAAGCAAAAATCTATAAGAATATTTGATTTTGGTTTTTATGATAAAATTCTACATTGGAGTATAGACCCAGAATTGCAAAAATACTATGAGACTGCATTTGTAAAATCTCTAAAAGCAGAGCCTAATGTAATTTATCCAAAAAATACATCAATAAATGATGCAGAATATCAAGACTTTTCTATAGAATTTTCTTAAAATTAGTATTTATATGAAAAGGAGGTGTAAAACACCTTCTTTTATGCTTTTTATATATCTTTTAAATTTCTGTATTTATAATAAGCAATTATACCTCCACATAATAATGTAATTGCAAATATGCCTATTCCTATTCCTAGACCTGCATATGGTAATTTAGTAATAGTAGTTCCTTTACCTGTATTTCCACCTGCTGTACTACCATCACCTGTTGTAGCAGAATTATCGTCATTATTTTTTGATGCTTCTGTTACTGTTACCGTACAAGATGCAGTTTTATTTCCATCTTGTGTTGTTACTGTGATAATAGTAGATCCTATTTTTTTAGGAGTAATTTTTCCTGCATTATCAACAGTTGCCACTGTTTCATCACTTGAACTCCATGTTACAATCTTGTTTGTAGCGTTTGCAGGATTAAAAGTAGGTGAAAGAGTTAATGTTTTTCCTAATTGTACAGTAGCTGTTTTAGGTAATGTTACACCTTCTAAAGAAATGCTTGGTTGTAGATTATCTACTAATATATATCCATATATATTTTTAAGGTTACTTTCTGAGAAATATACCCACATATAGTATAGTCCACTATCTGGAACAGATACCTCACGTTGTGTATATCCCCATCCATCAGAACCACCAGACCAATGATCCCATTCAGACCAACCAGAATTTGGTGCTGTTGTTTTTAATATACTTTGTAATTCCATATAATCTCCATTTTTTGCCTTTATTTCTTTATATTTATTTATAATATTTTCATCAGTTATTTTTTCATATTGATAATATGCTCCTCTTCTTCCAACTAGAGTAACCTCAATATTATTATCACCGAGCATGCCATCAAACACGTAGCCATTAGGTATTACAGTATAATTAGTTACCTTTAAAAAAGGTATTTTTAAATCTACTGCATAAGGTTGCAAAACTACAGTTTGGCTTTCTTTATCTCTAATTGTAATATAACCTGTATCTACAGCATTAATTACATTTCTTAATTCTGCTGCTGTTGTTGTAACATCTGCTACTGCTGTACTGTTTGTATAATCTGTTATTGAAAACCATTTTTCAGGTGTTGCTACTGCCGTTTTAGTAAGAGTATATTCATATTCATGTGTTGTATCTAGTTCTAAACCTGTAAAACTAAATTTCATACTCCAGTTATTAGAATATATATTCCTGCTTACATCTACTGCACCATTTGAAATACTTGGTATTACGAATAATAATATAATTGCAAATAATACAATCATCGCATACTTTACTTTATTCATGTTTCTCTCCCCTTTTCTTTTTATCTTTATGTATTATTACATTTTTAATATAACATTAATGTCGAAATTTGTAAATAGTTTTTTATATTTTTTTATTTTCCAATCATTTTATTAATTCTAGTTTTCTTTCAATTTTTCTAATTCTTGCATTTGCAATCCGGTAGCTTTTAAAATATCTTCTGTTTTTATTCCTAACTTTAATAGTTCTTTTGCTATTTCTATGTTTCTCTTTTTTATACCTATTTTTTCACCTTTTTGTATTCCTATTTTTTCCCCGTCTTCTTTTGCTTGTAGTATTCCAGAGTTATAATTTATAATGGCTTTTTGTCTTGATGTAAATCTTTCCCATTCTTCTGTGTTCATACTCATTTGCTTGATTATTTCCATTGCTTTTTCTAATTTTTTATTTTCTTTCTTTGCCATTTCTAATTTATCCTCCCTTCCTACTATTAGCCATAACCATTGTTCTAATTTTGTTCTTGCTTCTGGGTTTTTCTTAATGAATTTGGGTAATTCTATAAAATGCATCTCCATATTTTTTGTTGGTCCATTTAATTCCTCCTTTATTATATATTATTTGTTTTAATTTATCAATAGATTTTTACAAATAAATTCCAGTTGCTTCTTTAGTTTTTTACATATTTTCTTTAATTGCATATATCACATCATCAATGCTTTTTTGTGGTGTAGATGCACCAGCCATAATTCCAATTTTATTATATTTTTTGATTTCTTCTAAATCAAGTTCCTTAACATTTTCTACACACACACTATTTGTACAATTTCTACTTGAAATATCATATAATTTGCGAGTATTAGAACTATTTTTGCCTCCTATTATAATCATATAATCCATTTCTTTTGCCATAATTTCTGTTTCCATTTGTCTTAATTCTGTAGCTTTACAAATTGTATTATTTACTACTAAATATACATCTTTTGTAATTTCATTTTTAACAATTTCTTCTACAACTGCAAATTTTTCTACACTATATGTAGTTTGAGAAATAAGTAATAATTTTTTTATTTTTGATTTTTCAAATGCCTCAATTGCTTCTAGAACATCTTCATCTTCATTTTCTATAATTGAGACATATTTACCACAATGGCTCAGTGTACCAAGGTTTTCTGGATGTTTTTTACTACCACATAAAAAGATATAAAAGCCTTGATTAGCATATTTCTCAGCTATTTTATGGATTTTTAAAACATTTGGACATGTAAAATCTTTTAATTGAATTCCATTTTTCTCTGCTATTTCATAAATCTTTTTTGGAACGCCATGAGCTCTAATAACTGTAATTCCCCCTGCTTCTTTTAAATCATTAATAAAATTAACTCCATATTCTTTTAATTCTTTTATTACTTCTTGATTGTGTACAATTTCTCCTAGACAGTATACATTTTGTTGTTCTTGTGCCAAATTGAGGCATCCCTCAACTGCTCTTTTTACTCCTATGCAAAATCCAGCTGTTTTACCTACTGTAATTTCCATTTTCAATCTCCTTTAAAATTTCTTTTTTTAGACATTCAACAATTTCTTCTTGTTTTACTTTTTTTATGATTTCTCCTTTTTTAAAAAGTAACCCCTCTTTTACTCCCCCTGCAATTCCAATATCTGCTTCACGTGCTTCACCTGGTCCGTTTACTGCGCATCCCATAACTGCAACTTTAATATCTGCTTGTATTGTTTGTAAAAAGTCTTCTACTTGTTTAGCAATTGGAATTAAATCAATTTGTGTTCTGCCACAAGTAGGGCATGCTATTAATGTTGGTGAATTTTTATATAAATTACAATCTTTCAGGATTTCTTTTGCGACCTTAATTTCTTTAATAGGATCATCTGATAAAGAAACTCTGATTGTATCTCCTATACCTTGTTTTAACATATATCCTAATCCAATACTTGATTTAATTGTTCCACTGAACTCTGTTCCCGCTTCTGTAATTCCTAAATGTAGTGGACAAGAAAATTCTTTTGATGCTTCTATGTAACTATCAATACATAAATCTAAATCTGAAGCTTTTAGTGATACAGCATAATCATGGAAATTTAGATTTTCTAATATTTCAATATGTTTTTTTGCACTTTCTACCATAGCTTTTGCAGTAGGTTTTCCATATTTTTCTAATAAATCTTTTTCTAAAGATCCGGCATTTACGCCAATGCGAATAGGAATATGCCTATTTGTGCAGGCTTCAACAACAGCTTTTACTCTTTCTTGTGAGCCAATATTTCCTGGATTTATACGAACTTTATCAACCCCTGATTTTATTGCTTCTAATGCAATTCTATAATCAAAATGTATGTCTGCAACAATTGGAATATGAATTTTTTCTTTTATGCTTTTAATTGCTTTTGCATCTTCTATATCTAAACATGCAACTCGAATAATTTCACAGCCCGCTTTTTCAAGTTCTATAATTTGTTTGACTGTTGCTTCAACATCTTTAGTTTTTGTATTACACATAGACTGAATTACTACTTTATTTTGCCCGCCTATTTGTACATTTCCTACCATTATTTTTCTTGTTTGAGTTCTTTTCATTTTTTATATCATTCCTTACATGGGAAAAAAGAGGATTTTATATCCCCTTACATTCCTAATAATTTTAATTCAATATTTTCCATTTTATACTTTCCATCAACTAATTTGAATTCAACTAATGTGTTTTCTAATGTTGCTTCATTTTGTCTTAAATCAGTTGTAAAATATAATTTGATTTGTGGAATTTCAACTCCAGCTTTTACTATTTCTTTAAATGTTTCTGCCATATGTTTTTCATCTTCACAAACAAAGATTAATTGTGGCATTGCAGTAAATCCAGAATCACCCATAACAAAATTGCCATAAAAATCCTGATATAAACGCATTTTTTCTACTAACTTTTTCTCCCAATCTAATTCTCTTCTTATTACTTCAAATAAAAATTGAATTGATTTATTATTCTTTGTTAATTTTACACATCCTCCAGTTGCTTTAAATAATTTACCTGCTACTTTTGCATTTATTGCTGGTTTTACAATAAATTCATCAAATGCTTTTACTTTTCTTAAATATGCAATAATAGTTTGGTTACCAGCTAATCTTTTTTTGATCATTGGAACTGGTTTTGTATTGTCAGAAGGTTGCCATTTGCACTCAATTTCCTTAGAAGTCAACAAATATTTGCCCATTTTTTCTAAGCAATAAATTCTATAAATTCCCTTTCCTTCATCAGATGTAAAATAATATCTTGTTAAAATTTTAGATTTTACTAATGCATCTAACTTATTGTTCAATTTGTCTTGTGATTTTGGATCTATTCCTTTTATTTCTAGCATCTGATATAATTGTCTTGAAGTTATAAATTCAAATTGATTTACTAACTCTAAAATTGCAAAATGAATATCTGTGATATGCCCAATATTTATCTTATGTACAATTTGATTCATAGACACATATCCGTCTTTTCCATCAAATGTTTTAATTTCACCTTCCCTAATTGCAAAAGGTGATACTTGTGCCTTAATTTGGTTATCCTCAACCATATTAATTCCTCCCTATAAAATAAATAATTTTATTTTCTTTTTGTTATAGTCAATCTTTTTGATATATACATCAATTGTTTGACCATATTGAAGACCAGGTTTGAATTCTGACATTCCTACTAAATTTGGAGATAACTCAATAAAAATACCATTTTTATTTTTTTCTGTTTCTCTTACAATTCCTTTTACTTTATCTCCAATTTGGAATTTTTGAGCATTTTCCTCCCAAGTTCCATAATTTTCTTTGTAAGATAACGATATTCTTCCTGTATCTCTATCTATAGATTTTACCACAACATCAACTTTTTGTCCAGTTTTCAGCCTTTCATATGGTGTTTTTATCCTTGCAACTGATAAATCTTCAATATGTGCTAGTCCTACAACTCCTCCTCCTATTTCAATAAATGCTCCATATGGTGTGATATTTTTTACAATCCCACTTATTTTATCACCTACATGTAAATTATTCTTTATGGCCTCCACTGCTTCTTCTTGAACACGTTTCCTAGAAAGAATTGGTATATTCTGTTCATTTATACCATTAATTTTAAATTGTACATATTTATGAACTTTTCCTGTGCATAGATTTTGTTTGGGTAAACCATCTTGTTCAATGTGAATTGCTTCTACTTCCTCACGTGGCATTATACCCATAATATTGTTTCCCAGTTGTACATGCAAATTAAAATCTTTGTCACATTCTTGTACTACTCCTTGTAAGGTACTATCCTTATATATGTACTCATTAATATTTTCTCTTTGTATATCTGATATGTTTTCTTCCCAACCTTCTGGTAAAAATTGAAATGTATTCATTTGTAACTCCCCTTTTTTCTTGTGTGTATTTTTTACATTATATACTTTCATTAAAAAAATTGCAACAATATTTGCACATTTGTCCATTTGGGGACGGTCCTTTTTTGGACATTTGAGACAAATGTCCAAAAAAGGACCGTCCCCAAATGGACAATTACAAATATCGCCATTTTCCTAGTGGTAAATCTTTTACACTTATATTTCCTATTTTACTTCTATGCAATGCTAGTACTTTTCTATTTATTGCTTGACACATTCTTCTGATTTGCCTGTTTTTTCCTTCATGAATAATAATTTCTAGTCTTGTTATATTGTTTTCAGTATCTGTTTTTAAGATCTTGACTTTTGCAGGTCTTGTAACATATCCTCCTATGTCTACGCCTTTTCGCAATTGTTCTATTTCTTCTTGCGTAATAATCCCTTTTATTGTAACATTGTATGTTTTTTCAATCTCATGTTTTGGATGTGTCCATTCATATACAAAATCACCATCATTTGTTAGAATCAAAGCTCCTGATGTATACATATCTAATCTTCCTACTGGTACAACTCTTTCTTTCACTTTTACTAAATCCATAACTGTATCTCTATTATATTGGTCTTTTGCTGTTGTAACATATCCTATTGGTTTGTTTAATAGTATATATACTTTTTTCTCTTCATTTTCCACTTTTTTTCCATGATATGTTACTATGTCTTTACTTGGTATTACCTTTGTTCCTAATTCTGTAATTGTTTTCCCATTTACTTGTACTTCTCCTGCTAAGATATATTTTTCACATGTTCTTCGTGAGCCAATACCATGATTTGCTAAATATTTTTGTAACCTTATTTCTTCGTCCATTGATATCCTAACTCCTTTGTGATAATTTCTTGCAAATATTCTGGTAATGGCGCTTCTATGTACATTTCTTTTCCTGTTACTGGATGTTTAAACTGTATAGATTTAGCATGTAGGCATTGTCCTTTGACTTCCCATTTGTTTTTTCCATTAGAATATACGTCATCTCCTAATACAGGATATCCAATATGAGATAAATGTACTCTAATTTGATGTGTTCTACCAGTTTCAATTTGGATTTCTAACAAAGTAATATTATCATCATAAAATCGTTGTAATACTTTAAAATGAGTTATTGCATCTTTTCCATTTCTTGCAACTGCCATTTTCTTCCTATCAGATGTACTTCTAGCGATTGGCATGTTAATTGTTGCCTCATTTTCTTTTACAATTCCTCTTACTAATGCTATATATGTTTTTTTAATTTCATGATTTTTTAACATATTACTTAAAGCAATGTGTGTTTCATCATTTTTTGCTATCATTACTACTCCAGAAGTATTTTTATCTAATCTATGTACAATTCCTGGTCTAATTTCTCCCCCTATTCCAGATAAACTATCTTTACAAATTGCCATTACAGCATTTGCTAAAGTTCCATCTGGATTTCCATTTGCTGGATGAACTACCATTCCCTTAGGTTTATTGACTATAAGCATGTTTTCATCTTCATATAATATAGAGATGGGAATATTTTGTGCTTTCATAGACACTTCTTTTGGTTCTTCTTTTTCAATTTGAATACAATCGTCCTTTTGTACTTTATATGATGGCTTTACTGATTTCCCATTAACTAAAATTTTGCCATTTTCTAGTAAACGTTGTACAGTTACTCTGGAAATTTTTTGATTTTGAGCAAGATAACTATCTATCCTACAATTAGCTTCTTCTTTTACAATAATTTGATTCACTACTCTTTCTCCTCAACTATTCTTTCATAAATTATGAAGTCATAATCTTCATATAATTTCTTATATCTTTTATCACCTGATTCTCTAATAATCATATTCATTTTTGAAGTTTTAAAAGTGATAACATGTGTAATATCATATTTTTCAAAAACTTCTTCATAATATTTTGAAATTGAAGAAACATTAATAAAATCACTAAAAATATCGTCCTTTAAGCCATTAAATTGAGGGTCATACACATCTGCTCTTGAATCAATAAATACCGGTATTCCCCTAAATAGCATATAACTTCCATAATTATATTCATTATAAAATCTAGCAGTACCTATATCAATATTTTCTAAAATAAAATCACATGCTTCTACTGGATAAGATGAGGCATTTACATATTGATTTCTTTGTCTTGGTTTTGCAATTTGATAACTTAAGAATATTACTAAAACTATTATAAATACTGCTGGTATTAGTTTTGTAGCATACTGCACTAATTGGTTTGCGTTTATTTTATATTCTTTAAACATCTCAATAACCAATCTTGTTAAAATAATTGCGCCTATAATTGTGAACATTGTAATTTGCCTTCTTGTAGCAAGCATTAAATAACATAGTCCACCAAGAAATAGCAAATCTTTTAATCTAATCTTTATTTTTGTAAAGGTTATTACAGATAGAAATAAAATAATCATACATAATGCTTCTGTATTTTCTACTAATGTCATTGGCAAATGTTCATTAATACTTTGCATTGTGTTACCTTTTACACTTTTATATAAATATGTGTATGGTGTGTCTCCAATTGGTGTTAATAAACCTGTTAATGCACAAATTATCATAATCAAAATCAAAAATTTTACATTTTTTTCATTTACAATACGAATTTTATAAGGGTTTTTTAATGTCTTTCCTCTTTTTATTTTTATTTTTGATATTTGTTGTGTTTCTTTATCATATTTTTCTCTTAACTTTTCTAACTTCTCTTCCTTTACAGATTTACCTTTTTCTTTATTTTTTTCTAATATTTTTATTCTTTGTTTTAAAAGAAACATTTGTACTTTTCTATATATAATTATATCTCCCATATTTGCTATAATGTATTCACCTATATATGGCAAGAATAATACAAAATAGAATGGAAATACAGCTGCATGGACATTGGCAATAATTATTGGTATAATAATTAGTCCAATAGCATATCGCAATTTTCTAGTTTCTAAAAACTTTTCTATAAAGAAGATTGTCCATACAAATAAGATAAATGTAACTAACTGCGCTCTTGCCGCTATGTATGGTCTTAATACATACATAGCTCCTATGGTAACAATAAAAGAAATAACTTCATTTTTGGTTAGTTTTGTTGTTACTAAAAATATTGACATTCCCAAAATACAAGATAACAAGCAAGTAGCAACATATATTCCTTCCCAACCAAAGTTTCCATATATAAAATAAGAAATTACATCATATAGCCAATGAGGATATGTATAGATTAGCCCTTCATGCCATGAAAATGGTTCTTTCATATCAACACCATAATTGGCAATATGTTCTCCTACTTTAACTGTATAAAATGTATCATTTTGCATTGTAATTGGTGTAACAGCAATAGAAAATATTACAATCAATGTAAGTGCCATTATTATAAATACTGTATTTGGTGATACTATTATTTTTTCTTTTTCTTTCATAATTACCTCCATGTTTAGTATTATATAAAAAATTATACTTGCTTTTTATTTAAAAAGCAAGTATAAAATAAAAAAGAAAGCAGTTTTTATACTGCTTCTTGATTTTCTTCTATGTTTTGCTCTTCTGATTCTTTTTCATTATTTGTTTCTTCTACCACTTCTAAACTACCGATAGAAACTTCATAAGCTACTCTATTTTCAACTGTGCCATCTTCAAACTTTTTCTCATATTCTCTAGATTGTACTCTTCCTACAATTCTTACTTTTGTTCCTACTTCTAATGTTTGAGAAAATCTTGCATTTCTACCCCATGCAATACTTGGTATATAGTCTGATTTATTGTAAGCTCTGTTAACAGCTAGTAATAAGTCTGCAATTTCTCTACCAAATGGTGTTTGACGATAAATTGGTTTTTTACAAATAAAGCCTACTAAAACAACTTCATTTGTTACACTATCTTTCTTTGCAAATTCATTTTCTGTTTCTTCTTCTTGTAATTCAATTATGTCTTTTGCAAATACTGTTAAAATTAATTTGTTTCTTTCATTTTCATAGCTGTTATATGATCTAAATTGCCCTTTTACTAATAATTTCTTTCCTTCTGATAACATTTCATCATTAATTAATCTTTCTGAAACAGTGATTGGTATAATGTCTGCATTTCCACTTAAACGTGCTATACTTAATTTGAATGTATAAAATCTTTCTCCATAAATTTCATGACTGAATTCTTTTTCTCCTGTAACCTTCCCAACTAATGTTAAATAGTTGCTTTCTAAATAATTTGTATCCAATTTCTTTTCCTCCCTATTTTTATTTTTCAATTGTATAATTATCTCATTGTGTTACCTACATATACCATTATACAACATTTTTTTGGTTTTGTCTACATAAAAAGTTAATTTTTTTCAATTTTTCGTAAATTTACCATATATTATATTAAGAATAAATAGTAGCATATGACCATATACGTCTAGATTCTCAATAGTTTTAAGCCTTTGTTCCTCTATTACTTGTAAATTTCCATTTTTATCTAAAATTTCTCTTTGTAGAGCTACCATAATGCTATCTTCTTTTATACTTGAAGCTGTAACTGTGCATTTATGATTAAGCCCATACGTAATTATTTTTATTTTACTGCCATTTAAAATCTCTAAATTCATATTTTTATCAAAATTCACAAGTAAATATTGTAGATTTCTGCAAATCTTTTCAAATTCTTTCATATGTTTTTTTATTATCATTTTTTCATGAATAATAAGTATTTCAAATTTAATGTTTTGTAAATTTTCAATATTGTTATCATTAATTAAAATAATATTAAACTTATTTTTCCACTCTATTTGGGATTTTATAATTTCAAATTCTTTTTGATTTGCAATAATACCAATAAATGTCATAAACAAAACTCCATTTCTATTGATATATTATTTGCAATTATGGAAAATTTATGCATTTATTTTGCTTTCTGAACACCATTTATATCAATACTATAATTTTCATGATATACCAAGCTAGATACAGGAACAATCTCATATCCACTCTCCTTTATATTTTTAATAATCATTTCTAATGAATCAGCTGTATGTGTTGTACCATTATGCATTAAGATAATATCTCCATTACTAAGTTTTCCCTTAATTCTTTCCCACATTTGTTCTCCTGTTAAATTAGTGTAATCTAATGTGTCTAAACTCCATTGAATTGGAATAAGATTTTTATCATTAGCTGATTGAATAACTGTATCATTATACTCACCATATGGTGCTCTATATAACTTAACAGTAGCACCTGTTGTTTCTTGAATAGTCTTTATACTTTCTTCTATTTCTTTAATATTTTGTTCATATGTCATTTGTGTAACATGTGGATGTGTATTAGAATGTGTTGCAATTTCGTGCCCAGCTTCCTTTATTTTTTTAGCTGATTCTGGAAAACGTTCTACCCATTCTCCTACCATAAAAAATGTTACTTTACAATTTTGTTTTTCTAATGTTTCTAAAATATTTGTAATATCAGAATCATTCCATGCACAATTTAAGGTTAATGATACTTTTTTGTCTTTTGTATCTACTTTATAAACTGGTAGTAATTTTGATACTTGTGCAGATACTGCACTACTATCTTGACCATGCCCTAACATTACATTTGCAACGCAAAACAGTAAAACAACTGTAATAATCGATATACAATATGTATATATTTTATCTTTGTTAAATACAAAAAACATAAAAATCCTCCTATTGAATTATTGGAAGTAATTTATTATTCCAGTATAAATACCCCAAGCTAATCTATCTTGATAAGTATCATCTAAAAGTTGTTGTTCTTCTTCCATATTTGATAAAAATCCACATTCTACAATTGATAACGGAATTTCCACATGTTCTACTATATATACATTCTCTATTTTCATGGCTATTCTTTTATTTTCTTTTTGAATAGCTGAATTTAAACTTTCTTGTAAGCTTTCTGCTAATTTTTTACTTTTCTCACTATTTGTTTGATAAAAACATTGCCATCCATTGTATTGTGATTGTGGTATTTTATTTAAGTGAATTGATACAAAAATATCTGCAGATGAATTATTTCCAATTTTTACACGATTATGAATATCAGATATTTTCTTTTCTCTAAGTGTATTTGCATTTAATTCATATATTCCATTTTCGTCAGTTCTAGTTAAAATTACTGTGCATCCACTTTGTTCTAATAGTTGTTGCACTTTTAGTGTTATTTTTAAATTTATTTGGGCTTCTGTTGTTCCATTTGTACTTTCTGCTCCTTCATCTGGACTACCATGACCTGCATCTAAAATTACTACTCTGTTAGATACTGGTGTTGTTGCTACATATTGTGTTTCTTGTATTTGCTCTTTTTCAGTTTGATAAGCAAATGTAAAAATACCTAGTAATATTACTAATATCATAATGCTAATTCTTTTTTTGTTAATTATAATCATAAAAAAACTCCCCATATTAAAATATATCAATATATATATATGAGAAGTTTATTATTTTATTCTTTTTTTATTTATTTTTCCTCTATTGATTATTGCCATTCACAAGTTGCTGGTGGCTTACTTGTTACATCATAAATTATATACTCTATTTTGTCTCCATATTTTTCTGTAATTTCAGTAACGGCTTTTTTTAGCATATCTTTTTCAACTTCTTTTCCTATTTCTCCAGGTTTTCCTGTCATGAAGTCGTTTGTAACAAATGTTCTTATTGCTACTGAATATTTTTTATTAATTCCTATTGGAATTAATACTGCAAAAGTTTGATTTACTTTAGCCTTTTCTAGATTACTTGTAACTATTTTATCTAATTCTCTAAGTAAATCTACACTTTCATCACATATTTTCATATCAAAGCATTTTGGATTTTGTTCTATATTTGTTTTGTTTAATATGTATCCAACTCTATTTATTGTATTTATTGAATCTGTGATTTCCTTTGCTTTGCTAGTAACTGTTTTCCAGTCAAAATCTAATCCTTTTCCTGCCATCAAGCATAAGTTTCTATAACTTCTTGCATCCCCTTGGACACCTACTGACTTAATTGGAAGAATATATCCTTTTTCAGATGTTCCATTAAGTATTGTTGATAATTTTTCAATCTCTTCTGGCGTTATAGTTACTTCTTGAGTTTTATCATGACATATTAATCTAATAGCAAGCCCTGGCCCTGGGAATGGTTGCCTTGAAGCTATTGCCTCTTCTAGTCCTAACTTTCTAGCTACTTTTCTAACTTCGTCTTTATGCCAGTCGCTATTTGTTTCTACTATAAGCCCTTTTTTTCTTGCCTCTCTTACTATTTCAACATCATTATGATGTGTTTTTATTTTATGTGCAAAACCACTTATATCTGGATTTCCACTTTCTATTAGATCTGGTCTTAAAGTTCCTTGTGCAATAAAAGTATTTTTTGGATCTAATCCTAATCTTTCTATTACATTATTTGCTATTTTTATAAATATTTCACCAATTATTTGCCTTTTAGTTTCTGGATCTATTGTATCTACTAATGGTCCTATTTTTTTGCCATTGACTTCAATTACTGTATTAAAGAAATAATCTTTTGCATTTTCTCTAATTAAATTTTTTAATCCTAATTGTTTTAAGTTTTCACAAATTACATCACTTTCATTTTTTCTCATAAAACCTGAGTCAATATGTATAGCAAAAACATTATCTGGATTTAAAGCTTTTACAAGTAATGCTGCTGTAACTGCTGAATCAACTCCACCACTTACAAGAACTACTACTTTATTATCTTTAACTTTTTCTTGTATCATTTTTATTGAAGTTTGAATTCTATCTTCTAATGCATAAACCTCTTTATATTCTGCTACCTTTCTTATGAAATTTTCAAGCATTTTCATTCCATCTTCAGTTAAATCAACTTCTGGATGGAATTGAACACCATACATTTTTCTTTCTATATTACCAATACCAGCAATTGTTTCTCCTGATTTGGCTATTATTTCAAAACCTTTTGGACAGATTTTTACTGTATCCCCATGGCTCATAAGTACTTGTTGAACTTTAGCTAGTCCATCAAAAAGTGGTACTTCTGTATTTATTGTAACTTCGTTTTGACCATATTCTTTTTTTACATTACTATCAACAATTCCTCCAAAATGATCAGACATCAGTTGCATACCATAGCAAATTCCTAAAACTGGTATGCCTAATTCAAAAATATTTTTATCAAATTTTAGTCTTTGTCCATCTGCAACATTATTTGGTCCTCCTGACAAAATAACCGCTTTATACTCTTTTAAATCTTCACTTTTTACATTAATAGGAAATATGTCAGATTTTACACCTAGCTCTCTGACTCTTCTGTCTATAACTTTTGTGTATTGTCCTCCACAATCTAATATTGCTAACTTTTCCATAAGAACCTCCCTTTATTTTTCTAGATTTTTATAAAATTCTCTATCTTATTTCCATGGAATTTTTTAATCCATTTTTCTTCTATCAATTGCATAACTACTACCATTTACCGATTTTGCAGCATGTTTTACTTGTGCACCTACTTCGCCAATTTCTAGCATATTGTAGAAACGGTTTACGTCTGCTACAACAACCCCTATTGATACTGATGTTAATGGGAACTGTTCTATTATTCCTCTTCTATTTGCTACTTCTACATAGCCCTTTTCTATATCTTCAGGTGTAAAGAATTCTAATACTTTTGCATCAAATTGAGAAATAATATCTTGGCATAATTTATCACATTGTAATGTTGGAACAATTGCTACAAAATCATCTCCTCCGATATGTCCTACAAAGCTTCCTTCTGGTATTGAACTATGAACACAATTTACAATTGTATCTGCTGTGAATTTGATGATTTCATCACCTTTTAAAAATCCATATACGTCATTATGCTTTGAAATTATCCAAATCAACATATAATACCGAAAAAGGCTCTTTATTTAATAATCGTTTTTTTAGCTCTGCATGAATTTGTACATTTCCTGGCAAACCTGTTAATGGACTAATACGTCTGTTAATTGTTAGCAGTCTTCCTATATTTTTAACAGTATAATATAGATAGTTTTCATTTACTGGTTTCTTTATATAATATTCAATTGATTCTTTTAATATAAGAATTCTATGTTCTGGATTTGCATTTGAAGAAACAACTATAACTGGTGTAATGGTGTTATCTTCATCATTTCTAATTCTTTTGCATAAATCTATTACATCAACTTCAATTGCGTCTTCATTTATAATTATCATAGCTGGTATATTTTTTAGTGCTATTTCAATCATATCTGATTTGACACTAATAAATTTATAATCTTTATCATTTTTAAACAGTTCTTGAAATACTAATATTGAAGAATCATCATCATCAATAATATAAATTTCTTGTACCATATTTTTCTCCTTATCTATTTATCATCTAGTTTTTTTATTTTTTCTTTTTTCTTTACAATCTCAATTCTTTTATTTAAGATTTCTGTAATTTCTTTTGAATCAATAGTTGGGAATGCCCTTTTTAGACGATATACATTTTTGTATAATTTCCTTAAAATACGATTTTTCTTGATATCCAATTTATGAATTTCTTCTCTTGCTTTGTCTGTACGTATTTCCTTTATTTCTTCTAATTTTTCTTTTATTTGTATATTTAATTTTTCAATTTTTTCTAATGCTAATCGTAAGTTTTTAACTTTTGATATTGTTGTAATAGCATCAATAATAATTATTACAAAAGCTATATATATAATTGCTTTTAAATATAATATATCCATATTGTATAATTGCGTTCGAATAAATGGATTTATATATTTAATAAAAACAATTCCTAATATTCCCCAGCATATAGAATTTGTTAGGCAAATTCTTCCTTGTATATTAAATTTATGATCTGAATAATCCCAGTATTTTGTGTTAAATAATTTTTCTAATAAAACTCCTACTAAGTATTCCCAAATTGTTAACACAATAAACCCCATTATGAAAAGGAGAATAATATTATCTTTAAATCCTTGTAAAAATACATAAATAATAATAGCTCCTATTCCATATATTGGGCAAAATGGTCCTTTTAAAAAGCCTGTATTTATCAATTTTCTTTCACATATACTCCTGAAAATGGATTCCATAATCCATCCTAAAAAAGAGTAGATAACAAAATAGGTTAATAGTTCAAATATTTGGTATTTCACTTTGGAAACATAACCTTCCTTTCAGTTTTTTGATTATCTGAGTTTGTAACTTCAACTTTCATCTTATTGTCACTACTTTCTTTTAGAGGAATTTCAAATTGAAATTCTTTTCCAGATATTTTTTGTCCATATCTTTGTGTTTCGTCTTCATCTAATGTAATAATTATTTCTTTTAATTCAATACTATCTGTTGCCTTAATAATATATTTTGTATGTTCTTCGTCAAAATCTATTTTTAGTTCTGGAATTGATACTCCGTTTGTTTCTTGTACTTTTGTTTCTGTACGATTGTTTATATCAACAACTACAACTGTTAAAGTATGTCTTCCACTTAAAGCTTCTATTTCTTCGTCAATCCCATATGAATTAATATCAATTGTCTCTTCTTGATTATCATCCCAACGATATGTCATATATGAAATTTCTGTATCACCTTCATAAGTAATTCTAACTTTGCCTGTATCTGTTGCTTCTATTTTTATATTACTATTCAATTCATATTTTTTAGAATATGTGCTTTCTTCTTGATTAATATCTGTTGCTGTAATGTTTAATATATTACTTCCTGCTGGTATCTGGACTTTTTGTTCTAAATATGCTCCACCTTTTCCTGATAATGTTGTTTCTTTTTCATCATTCCATTTGTAAATAACTTTATCAATTCCTGTTTTGCTCGTTACTTTTAATAGAAGTGTGGTTTCATCTCCTTCAATTTCTTCAATAGAAATAACTGGTTTTACCAATTCTACTTCGCTATTTCCATTTCCTGTTCCTGAATGATACATTGCATATGAGCCTGTTCCTACCATAAAAATGCCAAATAGTAATAAAATGATAGCAAAAACTTTTGTTACTTTTATAATATCTGTTTGTGCAGATGTTCTAATTGATCTCTGTGTTTTTTCTTTTTTTGGCTTATTATTAGGTTTTTCTGGATTTGTTGCTAATATTTGATTCATTCTACTCACCCTCACTTCTTTTCTCACGAAAAATTATATCATAGCCACTTTTAATTGTAAACTATTTTTTTATAAAAAAAGATTTTAGAATCTCTCTAAAATCTTTTTTGTATTATATTATATTACAAACTTTTTAATTAATGTTACTCCTCCTGCTATTGTTATTAATATTCCTAATCCTAGTACTGTATATACTTTTACTTTACCTGTTTTTACTGATAACATTACTGGTGCATCATCTATATCATCTTCTCCTGGCTTTTTATTGTCTGGCGTTGAATCTATATCTGGTACTCCTTTATCATTGTAGTCTTTTGATATCTCTGCTGTGTTAGTTTTTAACCCCATATTATCTTCTCTATTTATCCATGTAAGTAATACTTCTACATCTGCACTTTCTCCTGGTTGTAATAATCTATCTGCTAATAAATTAGTTTTGATAATATTTCCTTCTGCTTCCGTCCATCCTGGATTATCTTCTGCTACAAATTTTAGTCCTTCTGGAATATAATCTGTTACTTCTTTTGCATATCCTGCAATATCACCTTCGTTTGTTATTCTTATTGAATATCTGAATTTTACTGTGACGCTATTTATTTTTTTACGGTCTAAGTCTACTTTTACTATTGGTTCTGGATCTTGCTCTGGATAATGTCCTGTTTGTGTAACAGTTTGTTTTCCATTTTCTATTACTATTGCTTGTGTTACCCATTTTCTTAATGCTAAGTCAAAATGTGTTACTTTTACGTATTCTTTGTCTTGATCATCTTCTCCATCTGTCCATTCTCCTGGTACAGAATCATCATCGTCGATGTCTTTTCCATCTTCATCTGTGTCTTTTGATATTTGTGCACTATTTACTACTATTTTGTCTGATGTGTTTGGTTCTGTAACTTTAAATGCTACTACTACATCTGCATAATCTGGGTTTGTTTCAGATATTTCTGCATCTGGATTAAATGCTTTTAATAATGCTGGATTTTCTGTTAGTTCTTCATCTTTCTCCATTCGCTCTTCGCCTTGTTCTTTTGATAAGTAGTCTGTTACTATTACTTCTGCTTCTGTTACATCTTCTGTTTTTACATATGTTTCACCATCTTGTACAATTGTTTCTCCTTTTGGTGTTTCTCCTGCTTCTACTTTTTTGTACATATTCCATCTGTATTCTTTATTTGTTTCATTTTCTGGCAAGAATTCTAATCCTTCTGGTATGTCATCTAGAATTTGTGCTGCATATCCATTTCTTGCTCCTTCATTGAATACTCTTATTGTGTATTCTACTACATTTCCTGTTACAACTTCTACTGGTTCTTTTGTATGTTCATATGTAATCTTGCCACTTTCTTTGTCATATTTTACTTCTGGAATACGTGCTGTAACATTTTCTTGTTCTACTTTTGTAATGAATTTTCTTAGTGCTAAATCAAATGGTCTTATTACTACTTTTTCAAAATCATCATCATCTTGTTGCCATTCTTTATATTCTGGTTTTTCTGCTTCTGTTGGTTCTTGTAAATTATTTGGAATAGAATCTCTGTCATCAATATCTTTCTTGTCTTTGTCTTTATCTTCTGCTATTTCTGCTATATTAGTTTGTACTACATTAGTTTTTACTGTGTTGTTTAATTGACACATAACTGGTACTTCTACATAACTTAATTCTATTTTTCCGTCTTCTCCTTTTGTTGGTGCATTAATTAATTTATCTTGTAAATATTCTGTTGAAATTGTTCTTGTTTCTTCATCATAATCCCAACCATATCCATTATTAAAGCTTCCTTCTACAAAGTCTAAACCTTCTGGTAAATAGTCTGTAATCTTTGTTGCATATCCTGATATGTCTCCTTCATTATATACTCTTATCATATATACAACTATATCTTTTGGGTTTACTACTAGTGGTTCTTTTGTGTGATTATATGTTGCTGTTGTAATTAATTCTCCGTCTTCTCCTTTTGTATTTAATAATGTTGTATCTACTTCTGGCTCTCTTGTATATTTATCATCACTTTCTTTTAGATATTCTCCTGTTTCTATTGTTTCATCTTTGCTAACAGCTATAATAAATTTCCTTAATGCTAAATCAAATGATTGTAATACTACATTATCATAGTCTTCTTCATCTTGATATTCTCCTGTTTCTCTTCCTGGCCAATTTTCTGGTTGTGAATCTCTATCTTCTACTGGTTCTCCATTTTCGTCTGTGTCTTCTGTTACTGCAGCTTCATTTCTAATGATTGTTCCACTAATATCTTCTGAAATTACTCTCATATATATATATACATCTTTATAGTCTGGGTTTTTTTCTGCCTCTGAGTTTAAATATCCTTTTGTTTCATCTAACGCATTTATTAGATTTGTTCCACTTTGTGCTTTCTCTTCTCCTTCTCCTTTAGCTAAATAATTTGTTGTTACCATTTCTATTTTTTGAGTTTCTTCATTTCTTTCACTTGGTTCCCATACTAATTGATTATATAATATTGCTTCTTTTTCAAGTTCTGTTAATGTTTCATCTTGCTTAATTTCATCTTCTAATTCGTCTGAATATATGAATTCTAACCCTTCTGGTATGTCTTCTGTAATTTCAGTTGCATATCCTGCAAGTTCTCCTTCATTATATACTCTTAAACGATATTTTACTATGTCTCCTTTTTTTACTGGTACTGGTTCTTTGTTCATTTCTATATCTGCATCTGTACTTGTTCCTTCTTTTAAGTCATCTATATTTACACTTAAAATTCTTTCTGGTACTTGTGTTCCATTAATATCATATATTGTTTTCTTTAATCTTAAGTCAAATCCTTTCTTTGTGTCTTTTACTGTTATTGTTACTAATCCTGTTTGTGCGTCCATTGTTACTGGTATATCCTGTGATATTGGGCTTCCTTGTGCATCTTTTACTGTCATTGTTGTTCCTTCTGTGTCTACTACATATTGCCCGTCTTGTAACTTTGTTTTTACATTTACTTCTATTGTTCCATCAAATTTGTTATATCCTGCTGGTGCTGTTGTTTCTTTTATTGTGTATGAATGTGTTTCATTTTCTTGTTCT
>CANQJY010000007.1 GCA_947624365.1 uncultured Clostridia bacterium | reverse complement strand
ACAGATGTAAAACAATTAAAAGAAAATGTAGAAGAATTGCAAACAGATGTAGAACAAATAAAAGAAGACGTAAAAGAGTTGCAATCAGATGTAGAACAAATAAAAGAAGACGTAAAAGAGTTGCAATCAGATGTAGAACAAATAAAAGAAGATGTAAAAGAGTTGCAATCAGATGTAGAACAAATAAAAGAAGATGTAAAAGAGTTGCAAACAGATGTAAAACAATTAAAAGAAAATGTAGAAGAATTGCAAACAGATGTAGAACAAATAAAAGAAGACGTAAAAGAATTGCAATCAGATGTAAAACAATTAAAAGAAAATGTAGAAGAATTGCAAATTCAAATGAAAGAAGTACAAGAAGATATAAAAGAGTTGCAATCAGATGTAAAACAATTAAAAGAAAATGTAGAAGAATTGCAAACTCAAATGAAAGAAGCACAAGAAGATATAAAAGCATTACAAACTCAAATGAAAGATGCACAAGAAGATATAAAAATGTTGCAAACTCAAATGAAAGAAGCGCAAGAAGATACAAAAACATTAAAAATTCAAATGCCCGGCATACAAACAGACATAAAAACTTTGCAATCTCAAATGCAAGATATGAAAGATATAAATTTTGTAGCTATATTAAATAATCAAAATGAAATGAAAGAACAGTTAATAAACATTATTAGAGATGAAAAACAGAAAAACGAAATTGAACATAAACAATATGCATATGAAATTGCAAAATTAAAATGGAAAAATTACGAGTAAAGCATAAATTTATAAATAAAAAACATAGATAAAATAAAAAGCGAGTATCCTCGCTTTTTATTTATATAATAAAGTAACAACATTTCCATTTTTTTCAATAAAACCCTCATCACGCAAAGACTTCAATTCACGCATCATAGCACTTCTATCAACACTTAAATAATCAGCCAAATCAGTCAAAGAAAAAGGCAATTTAAAAGACTTACTCAAATTTCTAGTAGATAAAATAGAAAAATAACCAATTAACTTATCTCGAGTAGAATGTTTAGTTAATAATTCAATACGACTATTTAATGTTGTTACTTTTTGCAAAATCAATTCTGATAAATTTTCATTAAGAGATTGATGAAATTTACAATTAGATTTACACTTATGTTTTAAACTATCATAAACCAAAAAAATAACATCACAATCCTGTTTTGCTCTTACAAATAATTCATTATTAGTTGTAATAATGTAAAAAACTTCTCCAAAAATATCATATTTATTAAAATGTTCAACAATAGTCTTATTTCCATTATAATCATAGCGAATCAAATCTGCTTCTCCACTAACTAAAATACAAACCTGATTTCTCTTAGCAATATATGTTGTAATAGTTTCGTTCTTTTTAAAGTGTTTTCTTTGCACTTTTGAGCAATGATCTTCATAATCTTTAATAAAATTAGAAACATTTAATAAATCCACAAAAATACACCTCTAATCTATTGTTACAAAAATGTAATAAACTTGTAATAAAGCCGTAACAATCCTCAAAACTTACGGAGTTCAAACTAACAAAATTCTCAAAAAAATTATAGCACTTTTCTGTTGCTTTTGCAACAGATTTTTTCTTTTTTAGATATATAATATATCCATACCAAAAGAAAAGGGGAGGATACAATGAAAGTAATAAAAAGAGATGGAAGAGCTGTAGATTATGACAGAGCAAAAATTGAAATAGCAATTGAAAAAGCAAACAATGAAGTTAGAGGAAGAGAAAAAGCATCTAAAACAGATATAAAAGAGATGATATCATATATTGAAAGCTTAGATAAAAAAAGAATGCTTGTAGAAGATATTCAAGATATTATTGAAGAAAAATTAATGGAAATTGGTAAATATGAACTAGCAAAAAAATATATTGTATATAGATATACTAGAGCTTTAGTAAGAAAAGCAAATACAACAGATGAATCAATTTTAGGACTAATTAGAAATGAAAATAAAGAATTAGCAGAAGAAAATTCTAATAAAAATACGATGTTAGCTTCTACACAAAGAGATTACATAGCAGGGGAAGTATCAAGAGATTTAACTAACAGACTATTATTGCCAGAAAAGATTGTTAAAGCACATCAAGATGGAGTTTTACATTTTCATGATGCAGATTATTTTGTACAACCAATTTTTAACTGCTGTTTGATAAATATTTCAGATATGTTAGAAAATGGAACAGTTATGAATGGGAAATTGATTGAAACACCTAAAAGTTTTCAAGTAGCATGTACAATTGTAACACAGATTATAGCTGCAGTTGCAAGTAACCAATATGGTGGGCAATCTGTTGACATGAAACATTTAGGGAAATATTTAAGAAAAAGTCATGATAAATTCAAAAAAGAATTAGAAAGCAAATATAGTGGCAAATTAACAAAAGAAATGATAGAAAGTTTAGCACAAGATAGATTAAAAGCTGAATTAAAAGCAGGAGTCCAAACTATCCAATATCAAATAAATACATTGATGACAACAAACGGACAATCTCCTTTTGTTACATTATTCTTACATTTAGAAGAAAATGACCCATATATAAAAGAAAATGCAATGATAATTGAAGAAATTTTAAAACAAAGATATGAAGGAATTAAAAATGAAGCAGGTGTTTATGTAACACCAGCATTTCCTAAATTAGTATATGTACTAGATGAATGTAATTGCCTAAAAGGAGGAAAATACGACTATCTTACAAAATTAGCAGTAAAATGTTCAGCAAAAAGAATGTATCCAGATTATATTTCAGCAAAGAAAATGCGCGAAATATATGAAGGCAATGTATTTAGCCCAATGGGGTGCAGAAGTTTCTTATCACCTTGGAAAGATGAAAATGGAGAATATAAATTTGAAGGAAGATTTAATCAAGGAGTAGTAAGTATTAATTTACCACAAATAGCCATAATTAGTGAAGGTGACGAAGAAAAATTCTGGAGTTTATTAGATGAAAGATTAGAATTATGTTTCGAAGCATTGATGTGTAGGCATTATGCATTATTAGGAACAAAATCTGATATTAGTCCTATACATTGGCAATATGGTGCAATAGCGCGTTTAGAAAAAGGTGAAAAAATAGACAAATTACTTTATGGTGGATATTCAACTATTTCTTTAGGATATATAGGTATCTATGAAATGACAAAATTAATGAAAGGTGTACCACAAACAGAAAAGGAGGGTCATGATTTTGCTATTAAAGTAATGCAATATTTAAAAGATAGAGTTACAAAATGGAAAAAAGAAACTAATATTGGATTTGCACTATATGGAACTCCAGCAGAAAGTTTATGCTATAAATTTGCTAGAATTGATAAAGAAAAATTTGGAACAATTAAAGATGTTACAGATAAAGGATATTATACAAATTCATATCATGTAGATGTAAGAGAAAAAATTGATGCATTTGATAAATTAGCTTTTGAAAGTGAATTTCAAAAAATATCTACAGGAGGATGTATATCATACATTGAAATACCAAACATGCAAAATAATCTTGATGCACTAGAAACAGCAGTAAAATTCATTTATGATAATATTCAATATGCAGAATTCAATACAAAATCAGATTATTGCCATGAATGCGGATTCGATGGAGAAATTATAATTAATAAAGATAATGAATGGGAATGTCCTAATTGCGGTAATAAAAACCATGCAAAATTAACAGTAGTTAGACGTACATGTGGATATTTAGGAGAAAATTTCTGGAATGCTGGAAAAACAAAAGAAATAAAACAAAGAGTAATGCATTTATAAATAAACGGAGAGTGATAATATTGAATTATGCAGACATAAAAAAAGTAGATGTTGCTAACCGGAAAAGGTGTTAGAGTTTCTGTATTTGTTAGTGGTTGCAACCATCATTGTAAAGGTTGTTTCAATCAGTGTGCATGGGATTTTAATTATGGTAATAAATTTACAGATAAAGAACTTAATACAGTTATTGAATATATGAACCATGACTATATTTCAGGGCTATCACTTTTAGGTGGAGAGCCATTAGAAAAACAAAATCAGGAAGGATTACTTCCACTTGTTAAAAAGGTTAAGGAAAAATTTCCAAATAAAAATATTTGGTGTTATACTGGGTTTGATTTTGAAAAAGATGTAGTAGGTAAAATGGCTAAGGAGAATGAAACAACAAAAGAATTATTAAAATATATTGATGTTATTGTAGATGGAAAGTTTGAAGAAGATAAAAAAGATTTAAAATTACGTTTTCGAGGATCTTCAAACCAACGAATTTTGAATGTTCAAGAAAGTTTAAAAGAGCATAAACCAATTGCCTTTGAATTATAAGAATAGGGGTGAACAGTGAAAGTATTATTTAAGAATAAAACAAAATACAACAAAGAAATATATAGAAAATTTCTAGAATTTCATGAAGAAAAATATGGTAAGTTTTATTATATATATACAGCTATAATTACTATTGCATTATTATTTTGTATGATAGCACAATTAATGTCACAAAATTATATCATATTCTTTTTAACACTTGCTATATTAATTGCATTTTTAGCATGGCGTTTTTATCACCCTATCGAAGTAGTGAAAAATGAAATTCAAAGTCCAAAAATAGAAAAGGAGCAAGAATTTATATTTAAATTTTTTGAAAAATATTTTTCGATATATAGTAAAAAAGTTAATAGGCAAATTAAATATTGGAAATTAAAAAAAATATTTGAAACAAATGAATTTTTCTATTTGTATATAGATAAAACACACGCCTTTTTATTAGATAAAAATAAGTTTGAAATAGGAACAAGTGAAGCATTTCGTAAATTCATCAGTCAAAAATGTAAATTTAGATTTTCATCTAAATTGTAGAAGAAAGGAAAACACAATATGAACTTAATTTATATATTGCTATTAAAGTGTGCTAATATAATATTAAAACTCTTCGGTAAGCAGGGTGGAAATGTTATTGGCAAAATTGCTATTAAACTAAATCCTAATATGTTATCATATTTTAAAATCAATTGTCCAGTTATTGCTGTTACTGCCACAAATGGAAAAACATCAACAAATAATTGCATTGCATACACATTAGAAACAGCAGGTTATACTGTAATCAGTAATAAAGAAGGAAATAACATGGAAACAGGGATATTATCTACATTGATAAAACATTCATCACTTACAGGAAAAATCAAAGCAGATTATATCACATTTGAAGTTGACGAAAGTTATGTACCACAAATTTTTAAGACCATAAAATTAGATACATTAGTTGTTTTAGACTTTTTTAGAGATCAATTAGACAGAAATGGAGAAGTAGAAACATTAATATTAAAAATAAATGAATTTTTAAAAAGCTATCAAGGAAATCTTGTTTTGAATGGTGATGATCCAAATGTGGCAAGATTAGGAAAGGCAAATTCAGATAATAAAAACGTATACTATTACCGTGTTCAACAATATTCTCATGCAACAAAACGGAATACAAGAAGCAGGAGAGGGCAAGTTTTGCCCATTTTGTAAATCACGTTTGGAATACGAATACTATCAATATTCCCATGTTGGAAAATTTTCTTGTCCTAATTGTGACTATGGAAATTATCCAATATATAAAGAAGCAAAAAATATTAATTTAAAAACAAAAACATTTGAAGTAGATGGTATTTCCTATCAAATACAAGATAACAGTATTTATACAATATATAACTATGTAGCTGTAATAAGTGTAATGAATATTTATCATATTGATACAGAAGATGTTATAAAAGCTCTTTCAAAATTTGCATTAAATAATGGCAGATTAGAAAATATAAATGTGAATGGAGTTCCTACAATCATTAATCTGGCAAAAAATCCAACAGGTGCAAATGTTAGTTTACGATTATTAAAAGAAGATGAAGATGAAAAAGAATTGTTATTTGTTCTAAATGATAATATTGCAGATGGATTTGATGTGTCTTGGATATGGGATATTAATTTTAATCAATTACAAGAACATAAAGTAACTAGAATTATCACAGCAGGAACAAGACCATATGATATTGCAATCAGAATAAAAACAGCAGGTTTTGATCCAGAAAAAATCATACCATATGAAAACTTAGAATTAGCGGTGCAAGAACTATACAAAACAAATGTAAAAAAATATGTTATAGCAAATTATACAGCATTACAACCAACTAGACATGCCATTCTAAAAAAATAATTTGTCCATTTAAACAAGACAAAGGAGATAGTTATGAAAGAAATTAAGATTTTATATTTATATCCAGATATGCTTGAACTTTATGGAGACTATGGAAATATTCAAGTTTTAAAATACCGTATGGAGAGTAGAAATATTAATTGTGTAATTGATTCATATTCTATTGGTGATACTCCACCTGATTTTTCTAGCTATGATATTGTTTTTGCTGGAGGTGGAGCTGATAATGAGCAAACTATTTTAGCTGACGATTTAGTAAAATATAAAGAAAATATTAAGGCAGCGGTGCAAAATGGGGTATTTTTCTTACTAATTTGTGGAGCATATCAATTGTTTGGAAAATATTATAAAGGCGTTGAAGGAAATATTATTCCAGGATTAGAAATTTTCCCATATTATACTGAAGCAATTGCAGATAGAAAAAAAAGATGTATTGGCAATATTGTATTGGAAGTAGATTTAAAAAATGATAAACCTACTAAAGTTATTGGATTTGAAAACCATGGTGGACAAACTTTTGGCAGTTTATCTCCTTTTGGAAAAGTACTATATGGAAATGGGAATTCTTTTGGAGATAAACAAGAAGGATTTTTTATGGGTAATGTAATTGCAACATATTTGCATGGACCATTACTTTCTAAAAATTCAGAAGTTTCAGATTATATTATAAAATATTGTTTAGAACGAAAATATCAAGAAAATATAGAATTGAAACCGCTAAATGATGATTTCGAAATTAAATGTAGAGAACAAATGCTAAAAAGATTAAAGAAATAGAAAGGATAATGTATGCTATATCAGAAAACTTTTCAAACTATTTTAGGAAATATAACTGCTATTGAAGAAGATAGTGCAATTATTGCTTTGCAAATTAAAGAAAATTCATATAGAAAAACAGCAATTATGAAAGACACACCTCTTTTAAAACAAACTGAAAACGAGATACAAGAATATTTAAAAGGTATAAGAACAACTTTTAATTTGCCATTAAAACCAAAAGGAACTGAATTTCAACAACAAGTATGGCAACAATTACAAAAAATACCTTATGGAGAATTGCAAACCTATAAAGATATTGCAATAAAAATAGGAAATCCAAAATCGGCAAGGGCTGTAGGAATGGCAAATCATAATAACCCCATTCCAATTATCATCCCTTGCCATCGTGTTATAGGACAAAATCAAAAACTCGTAGGATATGCGTTAGGTTTAGAAATGAAAGAATTTTTAATAAATTTGGAAAAAAGGCTTGACAAAAGCCAAAAAATAGTGTAAAGTATATTTGCATTACAAAAAAGAAGGTAGTATTTATGGAAGAAAAAAGTAATTTAGAAAACAAAGTAAAAATTAGTATGTTATGCGAATTTTATGGTGTTCTCTTAACAAAAAAACAATATGAATTCTTAAATGACTACTACAACAACGATTTATCTCTTTCTGAAATTGCAGAAAATAATCAAATTACAAGACAAGCAGTAAGAGATATCATAAAGAAAGGGGAGAAAAAACTTTTCGAATACGAAGAAAAGCTAGCTTTTATGAAAAGGACATTAAAACAAGAAAAGAAAATTGACAAAGTTTTATCAGAAATAACTAAAATCCAAAAAGATTATTCTGATGAAAAAATTGCTGACATTTTAGAAAGCATCAAAAAAGAATTAAATTATTTGCTTTAATTTTTACTATACAGAAAAAGGAGTGAAATACATGGCTTTTGAAGGATTATCAAGTCGTTTACAAGAAATTACAAGAAAAATGCGTGGAAAGGCAAGAATTACAGAAACTGATTTAAAAGAAATGCTAAGAGAAGTTAAACTTGCTTTACTAGAAGCAGATGTCAATTATAAAATTGTAAAAGAATTTATCAGTACAATCCAAGATAAAGCATTAGGGCAAGATGTATTAAAATCATTAACACCAGGACAACAAGTTGTAAAAATTGTAAAAGATGAACTTGTTGAACTATTAGGTGGAACAGAAAGTAAAGTTAATTTCACACCAAATCCACCAACAGTTATTATGTTAGTAGGACTACAAGGTTCAGGAAAAACAACAACAGCAGGAAAATTAGCAAATTTATTTCGAAAACAAGGTAAAAAGCCTTTATTAGTTGCCTGTGACGTATATAGACCTGCAGCAATTAAACAATTACAAGTTGTAGGAGCACAATTAAATATACCGGTGTTCAGTAATGAGCAATCAAAAGATGTTGTACATATTGCAAAACAAGCAATGAATGTTGCAATTTCAAAATTAAATGATGTAATAATTTTAGATACAGCTGGACGTTTACAAATTGATGAAGAACTTATGCAAGAATTAAAAAACATCAAAACATCTGTAAAACCTCATGAAGTTCTATTAGTTGTTGATTCTATGACAGGGCAAGAGGCTGTAAATGTTGCAGATACATTTCATAAAGAAGTAGGAATTGACGGAATTGTATTAACAAAACTAGATGGTGATACACGTGGTGGTGCTGCACTTTCTGTTAAAAAAATAACAGGTAGACCAATCAAATTTGCGGCAACAGGTGAAAAATTAAGCGATTTAGAAGTTTTTCATCCAGATAGAATGGCACAAAGAATTTTAGGAATGGGTGATATTTTATCTGTTATTGAAAAAGCAGAAGAAAATTTTGATTTAGAACAAGCTGAAAAATTAGAAAAGCAAATGCGTAAAAAAGAACTTGATTTAGATGACTATCTAGCTCAGCTAAGACAAGTTAAAAAAATGGGATCATTTTCTTCTTTACTAAAAATGATACCAGGAATGAACCAATTAAAAGATGTAAAAGTAGATGACAAAGAATTTGAAAGAATAGAAGCTATAATTTGTTCTATGACAAAACAAGAAAAAAGAAATGTCAGAATTTTAAATGGAAGTCGTAGACAAAGAATTGCAAAAGGAAGTGGAACATCTATACAAGAAGTTAATAAATTCATAAAATCTTTTGAAGCAACTCAAAAAATGATGAAACAATTAAAAAACAATAAGGGTGGCATGAAAAAATTAATGAATGGTATTGATGAAAATACTTTAAAGAATTTTAAATTTTAAGGAGGTGATACATATGGTAAAAATTAGATTACAAAGAGAAGGAAAGAAAAAAGCTCCTTTTTATCATATCGTTGTAGCAGATTCAAGAAGCCCAAGAGATGGTAAAATTGTAGAACAAATAGGAACTTATGATCCAATGACAAAACCAGAGACAATTGTACTAGATAAAGAAAAAGTAGAAAAATGGATAAAAAATGGTGCTAAACCAACAGACACAGTAAAAGCACTAATTGCGAAAGCAAATTAGGAGGTAATATCTTATGAAAGATATCTTAGAAACTATAATAAAACATTTAGTTGAAAACCAAGATGCAGTAGAAATTAAAGAACTTCCAGATGAAAACAATAAAACAATAACATTAGAAGTAAAGGTAGCAGCTGAAGACATGGGTAGAATTATAGGGAAACAGGGTAAAATTGCAAAATCAATTAGAACTGTCATGAAATCAATAGCTGCCAAAGATAGAAAAAGAGTCAATATTGAGTTTTTAGATTAGGAGTTTTAAATGCAAGAATATTTTGAAATTGGTCAAATTGTCAATCATTTTGGTGTTAAAGGTATGGTAAAAGTAATGCCATATACAGATGACATCACAAGATTTGATAATTTAAAAAAAGTATATGTTGTTATAAGACAAACCCAAAAACAGTACATTATTGAACAAGTAAAATATCATAAAAACATGGTGTTACTAAAATTTGAAGGAATAGACAAAATAGAAGATGCCGAAAAATTAAGAAATGGAATTTTGAAAGTGGAGCGCAAAGATGCGATAAAACTTGAAGAAGGAAGTTATTATATAGCTGATTTATTAGGAATGGAAGTCTATACAGATGAAGGAAAACTTTTAGGAATTTTAGATGATATTTTTAATACAGGAAGTAATGATGTTTATGTTGTAAAAACAGAAGAATATAAGCAAATTTTATTACCAGCAATACAAGAAGTTGTAAAAGAAATTTCTTTAGAGGAAAATAAGATTATTGTCCATATGATTTCAGGTTTAGAACAATAAAAGGAGAAAATAATGCAATTTGATGTTTTAACACTTTTTCCAGAAATATTTGATATATGCAAACATAGTATTTTGGAAAAAGCACAAGAAAAAGATTTGATTAATATAAATGTAGTAAATATCAGAGATTTTTCAGAAAATAAACATAAAAAAGTAGATGATACCCCATATGGTGGTGGAGCAGGTATGATAATGATGCCTGATGTTGTATATAAAGCTTATGAATCTGTAAAAACTGATAAAGCTAAGGTAATATATATGTCACCACAAGGTAAACTATTAAATCAAAAAAAAGTAGAAGAACTATCAAAACAAGAACATTTAATTCTTCTATGTGGACATTATGAAGGAATTGATCAACGTGTATTAGATAAAATTGTTGATGAAGAAATTTCAATTGGTGATTATGTATTAACAGGCGGAGAACTTCCTGCAATGGTTTTGATAGATACTGTAAGTAGATATGTAGATGGTGTATTAACAAAAAATTCTATTGAAGAAGAATCATTTTCACAAGGATTACTTGAGTATCCACAATATACAAGACCAGAGATATTTGAAAATATGGCAGTACCAGAAATTCTTTTATCTGGACATCATGAAAATATTGAAAAATGGCGTAAAGAAAAATCATTAGAAATAACATATAAAAAAAGACCAGATTTGTTAAAAAACTATAAATTATCTAAACAAGAAAAAGAAATTTTAGAAAAATTAAAAATGAAGTGCCAAAAAAATGAAGGCACCGCTCAAGAAATGAAAGAAGGAGGTAAATTCTAAAATGGATATTATTAAATCAATTGAACATGAACAACTTAAGAATAAAATTCCTGAATTAAAAGTTGGTAATACTGTAAAAGTACATGCTAGAATTAAAGAAGGAAACAAAGAAAGAATACAAGTATTTGAAGGAATTATTATTAAAGTGCAAGGTGGAGGAATTAACCAAACATTTACAGTTAGAAAAAATTCTTATGGTGTAGGTGTTGAAAAAACTTTTTTAGTACATTCACCATTAGTAGAAAAAGTAGAATTAGTAAGAGTAGGTAAAGCAAGACGTGCTAAATTATTCTATTTAAGAGATAGAGTAGGTAAAGCTGCTAAAACAAAAGAGCAAATAGGTGCTAGAATTGAAAACAAAGAAATTGTTATTAAAGAAGACTTAGTAGAAGAACCAGTTGAAGAAGAAACACCAGCACCAGCTGTTGAAGAAGTAGCTACTGTTGAAGAAAATGTAGTAGAAGAAACACCAGTAGCTGAAGAAACTCCTGTTTCAGAAGAAGTAAAAGCAGAAGAGGCTCCAGAAGAAGCTCCTGCAATTGAAACAGAAAAAGTTGAAAAACAAGAAGTTTCTGATACAGTAAAAGAAGAAAATGTTGAAGATGTAAAAGATGCAGATAAAAAAGCTGAATAAAATCACCTTATCTAATATGTCGAAATATAATATAATGAGAAGAATTTTACTAAAGGAAGTGTCAACATGAATTTGCATGAATTAAAATTACAAGAAAAAGCAAATATTGTTAACATACAATGCTCAGAAAATATAAAACGTAGACTGTTAGATTTAGGATTAATTAAAGGAACTAAAATAGTACCTGTACTAATTAGTCCTTCAGGAGATCCAAAAGCTTTTGAAGTAAGGGGAACTCTTATAGCTATAAGAGAAGAAGACACAAAACAAATTGAAATTGAAATATAATCACATTTTAAACCTCCAATCATATGATGTTAATAACATGGAATGATTGGAGGTTTATATGGATGGAGTTTATACTGTTGCCTTAGCAGGCAATCCGAATGTTGGAAAATCAACTATTTTTAATAGCTTAACAGGTATGCATCAACATACAGGAAATTGGCCAGGAAAAACAGTTGCAAATGCAACTGGAAAAGCAACTATAAAACACAAAGATTTTTTATTTGTTGATATCCCTGGTACATATTCTATAATGTCAAATTCTGAAGAAGAAGAAATTGCAAGAGATTATATTTGCTTTGGAAATCCAGATGCAACAATTGTTGTTGTTGATAGTACATGCTTAGAACGAAATTTAAATTTATTATTTCAAATTATGGAAATCAGCTCAAATATCATATTATGTGTTAATTTGTTAGATGAAGCAGATAAAAAGAAAATAAGAATAAATTTGAAAAAATTATCAGAATTATTAGGAATACCAGTTGTAGGAACAACTGCCAAAAAGAAGAAAACATTAGAAAATTTAAAACAAGTTATTTATAAAGTTTGCACAGGAGAAATTGTTCCAAAACCTAAAAAAGTTATATATGATGAATTTATAGAAAAATCAATTTTAAATGTGCAAGAAAACATAGAAAAAATAAATTTATTAAATAAAGATGAAAATAATTATCAAAAAGATTTTTTAAGATGGGTGTCAATCAAATTGCTTGATGGAGAAACAAAAATTATACAATCGATAAAAAGTCATACAAGCTTGGAAATTAATCACCCTCAAATAAAAAAAGTTATAGAGCAAGAATGGCATAAATTAGAAGAGCATAAAATTTATCAAGAAAATTTCAAGGATAAAATTGTTAGTAATATTTTATATCATGCAGAAAACATATGTAGTCAAGTATGTAGTTTTGAAAACGAAAATTATACAAGTAGAGATAGAAAAATAGATAAAATTTTAACATCAAAAAAATGGGGAATTCCAATAATGATACTATTTTTGGCTGTCATATTTTGGTTAACCATTGTTGGAAGTAATTATCCTTCTAATATGTTATTTGAATTTTTTGGTTGGATACAAGAAAGGTTATTGCAATTAGCAACATTAATACATTTGCCAGAATGGCTTTCTAATATGCTTATTTTTGGCATTTATCAAACTCTTACTTGGGTAATTAGTGTAATGTTACCACCTATGGCTATATTTTTTCCTTTATTTACTTTTTTAGAAGACTTGGGATATTTACCTAGAATTGCCTTTAATATGGATAAATTTTTTAAAAAAGCATGTTGTACAGGAAAGCAAATGATTACAATGTGCATGGGATTTGGATGTAATGCATGTGGAGTAACTGGTTGTAGAATTATTGATTCACCACGAGAAAGGCTAATTGCTATTTTAACTAACAATTTTGTACCATGCAATGGCAGATTTCCTTTTTTAATTTCTGTTGCAACAATTTTTATTGCAGGAGCATATGGAGGGTTTTCATCTTTTTTAGCGACATTAACAGTAATAGGTGTTATAGTATTTGGTATTTTATTAGCATTATTAATATCAAAAATTTTGTCTAAAACAATATTGAAAGGAATGCCATCATCATTTGTTTTGGAATTACCACCATATAGAAAACCACAAATAGGAAAAATATTGGTAAGATCTATTTTTGATAGAACTTTATTTGTTTTAGCTAGAGCAATTAAAGTTGCAGCGCCTGCAGGACTTGTGATATGGTTATTGGCAAATATCGGAATAAATGGAGATAGTTTACTTACTATAACTGCAAATTTCTTTGACCCATTTGCTAAATTAATGGGATTAGATGGGTATATTTTGACAGCATTTATAATAGGAATACCCGCAAATGAAATTGTATTACCAATTATTTTAATGTGCTATTTAAAAGCAAATGTTCTAATTGATATGGAAAATACTTTTGCAATAGGTGAAATTTTAAAACAAAATGGTTGGACGATTTTAACAGCAATTAATGTAATGATATTTACAGTATTACATTTTCCTTGTGCTACAACTTTATTATCTATAAATAAGGAAACAGGAAGTATTAAGTGGACAATTGTTTCATTCTTAATTCCAACTGCTTGTGGTATTGTTATTTGTATGTTGACAAATTTTTTATGGCAGTTTATAATATAAAAAACTTAAAACAAAAGGAGAAAAAACATGTTAGAAAAAGGAAAATTCACAGAAATAGATGAAGAATTTATTTGCGATAATTGTGGTAAGCAGGTTACAAAATTAGGTTATTCATGTAGAAATCACTGTCCATATTGTTTACATTCTAAGCATGTAGATAAAAATCCTGGAGATAGGGAAGAAGAATGCCATGGAGATTTAGAACCAATTGGTCTAGAAATCAATAGTAAAAAGGGATATGTAATAATATTTAAATGTAAAAAATGCGGAGCAATACGCAAAAATAAAGCTGCAAAAGATGATAATATAGATCTTATTATTCAATTATCAAAAACAGAATAGTGTCCATTTGGGGACGGTCCTTTTTTGGACATTTCTTAAGAAATGTCCAAAAAAGGACCGTCCCCAAATGGACACTAAATTTCTCTATTTAAATTTCCGTTGGTATAATCACTGCCTTCAAAACGTTTATGAATTTTTACTGTATCAATGATATTATTTATTTCATCTATTGTTTCATCTAGTATATCAATTCTTATAGAATTTACTGCAAAGTCATCATATAAAATAGAAAGAGTTTTACTATTATATATAGTTGTTACTGTTTGAATATTATCTGGTATAACTCTAAATTTCATTTGTAATCTATCTTTTAAATAATAGTTATGAATTGAGTTACATTTACTTTCACATTCTGGATAACATAAGTTGGTTTTTCCTAGCAAACAATATCGTATATTCATTAAAGGAAGTTTTCCATATACTATCAATTCTTTTTTTAATATAGAACAATCACATAAATAAGAAAGTGTTTGCTTATCTAATTCAGGTGAATTGGTAAATTTATTAATTCCTAATGCTTTCAATTTTCCAATTGTTTGTGTATTACAAACATTAAGAGTATAATTTCCAATTAATTCAAAATCATTTAAATTAATTTGTGTTTTTTCTAATAATTCTAAATTACCAATATTAGATACAACAAATCCTTTAATTTTAAATTTTTCCAATGTTTTATCTATTCTTGAAACAAGTAGATTTCTATAATTTACTTTAACAACAGTTGGAATATATACATATATATTAAAGTTCTCTGTTAATTTTTTTATAATAGTTTCATATGATTTTTCAGAAAAATATTTTAGGGGAATGTATATATTATTTATATCTTTAGTCAAATTTTGATAATCATATGATTTATTAATAATATTTAATAATACAGAAATATCTGGATTATTAATTTTCTTTGCATTTCTTGTACGAGAATTTACGTGAGGAATTTTTAAATTTTTTGGTTTTCTTGTAATATTTTTAATAACATATTCTTCCACTTTTTGAAGAGCTGTACGTCTTAATTCATTTATCACATTTTTTGGCAAGAATAAGTTATCATCTAAATCAATTTGAATATGTTTAAATTGATATGGTGTGTTATTAGTCTTTGTTAATTGTAAAATAACATTTTCAGCTACCAATGGTTGATTTTTTGCTTCAACTGGTACATTATCAGAAAGTTCGCACTTAACATTCATTTTACTATATTCTTTAGGTAATTGAAAAGAAGATTTTACATTAATAGAAATTGGTTTATTCTTTTTTATAGAAATTTTTGCATCTAAATATATTTTTTTATTTTCTTTTGAATAGCTTTCTATTGCATAATTAGACAATTTTTTAGAAGATAATTTATAAATTTTATCGCCAGATTTTATATTTCCCTTCATTCTACCAATTGTTACTGTATCATCAATATGTGTTTCTTTTACATTTTTATTTTTTTTCATGATTTCAGAAATAGTATATGTACCAGTTTCCCTTTCCAAAGAAATGGTATCTCCAATATCAATAGTATCAGTTAATTTAACAGTAACATGTCCCTTAGAATGATTATATTTTTGAACAATTCCTAGAAATATCCCCATATTATTTGGTTTTTCTTTAAATACAATATTATTGTTTGGAGCCTCATCAAAATGTCCTTCAGAAAAATTCCCACGATTAAATACTTGCAGTAACATTTTTTCATCTAGAGGTTCTATTTTTCATTCTTCCTTCAATTTTAAAACTTTTTACACCTGCATTAATTAAATCTGGAATATATTTCAAACCACATAAATCACGTGTACTTAGCAAATAACCTGAATCAATCTTTTTCTCATCTTCTAATAATTCAAAAGGAAGGCGACAACTTTGAGCACATTTACCACGGTTGCCAGAACGCCCACCTACAAGACTAGAAAAAAGACATTGTCCAGAATATGAAATACAAAGAGCACCATGTATAAAAGTTTCAATTTCTATAGAAGAATGTTTACAAATATATTGAATATCACGTAAAGAAAGTTCACGTGATAATACAACACGTTTAAAACCTAAATTTTGTAATTTCTGCACACCCTCTAAATTATGAATTGACATCTGAGTGCTTGAATGTATTGGCAAATCTGGGAAAGACTTTATTAATAAATCTGCAAGTCCTAAATCTTGCACAATAATTGCATCAATTCCAGATTCATATGCTTGTTTAGCAATATTGAAAGCTTCTTCTAATTCATCATCTTTTAATAAAGTATTAAGTGTTAGATGTGCTTGAACTCCACGTAATTTTGCATAAAGAATTGCTTTTTTTAATGTTTCTGCATCAAAATTTTCTGCGAAAGCTCTTGCATTAAATGAATTAACACCAAAATATACAGCATCTGCGCCATTCTGTACAGCTGCTTTTAATGCTTCAAAATTGCCGACAGGGGACAAAAGTTCAACCATAATTTGAACCTACTTTCATTTTATTTTTTTCTATTATATCACATGCTACAAAATATTACAAATATATTACATTTTGGCTAAAAAACTAATTTTTATTGACGAAAAAAATTGCCAATGATATAATAAAATCGAAAATTTACAATTGATGGAAAAATTCAGGAGGAAAACATATGAAAAGGAAAAAATATATTTGTTTAATAATATTATTTACTATGCTTTCATATGCCATTTTACAATTATTTGGCAATAGATATTCATATTCTGTTACTCAACAAGTAAGTAGTGATGTTAATGGAATTAATGTAAACGTTTATCCTGGTATAAAAGAAAGCATACAACAATTACAAAAAGCTCATCCAAATTGGAATTTTAAATTATTATATACTAATTTAAATTGGAGTGATGTTATTTCAAATGAATATCAAGGACATGGCGGTTCTCCTAAAAATTTAGTGTCTCAGAGTCGTGATTCAAGTTGGATTTGTTCTATTTGTGGAAATCGTGCTTATGATAATGGATCTTGGAGATGCGCTTCAGAAGCAGCTATCAGTTATATGATGGACCCTAGAAATTCATTAAATGATACAAATATATTTCAATTTGAGGAGTTAACTGGAACAAATGCACAAATAGATATTGTGAAAACAATGACAGCTGGAACTTTTTTGCAAGGGCATGAACAAGGTATTGTTAATACAGCAAATAGTTATCAAATAAATGCTTATTATATAGTTGCAAGACTAATTCAAGAGCAAGGAAAATCAGGCTCAGCACTTGTTTCAGGTCAATCAGGATATTATAATGCTTTTAATATTGGGGCATCTGGATCAAATAGTAGTCAAATTATTGAAAATGGATTAGCATATGCAAGAAAAAAAGGCTGGAATACTCTAGAAAAATCAATTGATGGTGGAATAGGCTTTGTTGCTAATGAATATATTAAAAAAGGACAAAATACATTATATTTACAAAAATTTAATGTTACAACAAGTGGTACATATTGGCATCAATATCAACAAAATCTTACTGCAGCACAAACAGAAGGAGAAACATTAAAAAATACATATAGTTCTGTTAATGCAATAAATTCTACTCATACATTTATTATTCCACTTTATACAAATATGCCATCATCAGCAGTACCTAGACCAGAACTAATATCAAATAACTTACCTGGTTCTGACTTAGTTAGAGTTAATGTTACAAGTAGTTTAAAACTTAGAAAATCTCCAGAAGATAATACTCTTGTGGCTTGGTTATGGAAAGATGAAATTGTTGCTAGATTGGAAAAAGGAACTACAAAAATTAATGGTACTTACTGGGATAAAGTTCAAAAAGCAAATGGTCAAGTTGGTTATACTGCTAGAGAAACTTTTGATTATGAAAGCCCATATAAATTATATTTAGTACCAATTAATGAAAATGTACAAACAGGAAATTCTTCATCACAAACTGTAAAAGGTGATGCAAACGGTGATGGAAAATTAACAGCAAGTGATTATGTTTTAGTAAAAAATTATATTATGGGAACAACAAAATTTGATACTAACGCAATAACACGTGCAGATACAAATGCAGATGGTAAAATAACAGCAAGTGATTATGTTTTAATTAAAAATAAATTAATGCAATAATTAAGAAAAAGAGGTAGAATATGAAAAAAAATTTATTAAAATTATCATTTTTAATTGGATTGTTTTTATTTGCAATATTTGTATTAGAAGGGAAAACTCAAGCAGCAAGTATATCAATATCACCATCTAAAACATCAGTTAATTCAGGTGAAAGCGTAACAATTACAATTTCGTCAGATTGTACAGGAAGAATAAATCTTTCTACAACAGGAGGAACATTAACACCATCTAGTGTTTGGGTTGAAGGAAATAGTCAATCTGTAACATTAAAAACAAGTGGTACAGGCACAATTACTGTAACAGCTAACCCTGCAACTCTATCAACTAGTTCAGGACAAGATGTTGAAGTTTCTGCAAAATCATGCAGTATCAACATAATATCAAATTCTTCCAGCAATGGTGATACAGGTTCTACTACAACACCTAAAGAAACAACACCAACAAAATCTAACAATGCCAAATTAGGCAATTTAGGAATTACGCCAAATGATTTTACAGGATTTTCACCAAGTAAAACATCATATTCTGTTACAGTACCAAATTCAGTATCAAGTATAAATATATATGCAAATAAAGGTCAAAGTGGTCAAACAATTTCAGGAACAGGAAATAAAACTTTAGAAGAAGGAGTAAATCAATTTAGTGTAATTGTTACAGCAGAAGATGGAACAACTAAAACCACATATAATTTATCAATTACAAGGCAATCTCCAACAGAAGAAGACACACAAGACCAGGAGGAAGAAAATACTACAGATACAAATAAAGTTGAAGAAGAAACAACAGAGGATGAAGAAGAACAAACATTAGGATTAAAAAAATTAACAATTGCAGATATCACATTATCTCCTGAATTTGAGAAAAATGTATATGAGTATACTGCAAAATTAATAGGAGATAAAACAGAATTAGATATAAAAGCTACAGCAATAGATGAAGGACAAACAATAGAAATTATAGGAAATAAAGATTTAAAAGAAGGCGAAAATATTATTACCATAATGGTAACAAGTGAAGATGAAAAGGAAACAAAAACATACCAAATTACTGTAAATAAAAGTTTAGTAGATGAAGAAGCAATTGCAAAAGAAAAAGAAGAACAAGAAAAACAACAAAAGAAACAACAAAGATTGATTATTATTGGAATTCTTGGAAGCGCAATAGTTATTATTAGCATAATTTTAATTGTTAGATATATACGTTATAGAAGAGAAAACATCGATGAAGATGAAGAAGAATTTCCAAATATATCAACAGAAGATAATGAAGAATATTTTGAAGAAACCGAAGAACTTGAAGAAGTCGAAGAAAAGCCAAGAAAAAAGAGAAGTAAAGGAAAACGTTTTAAAGATTAAAAAATGATACTTTATAAGAATCAAAAAATCATGAGGACATTTAATTCTTATATGTTCTCATGATTTTTATTGTATAATATCAAATTCAAGATGAACGAAATCCAAAAAAATCACATATGATAACAAAAAGGAGGTTATATTATGTATGACGAAACATATGAAGAATACATAAGAAGCATTTTGGGATATCCATCACAGCCAATGGCAAACACAATGACAAACAACTATATGGCAAATAATACAATAAATGTAAATCCTGAATTGGAAAACTGGTATCCCGAAATATATAAAGTGCTATATCCAATGGTTAAAAAAATATGCATGGAAGCAACAAACAATTTAACACAAGAAGAAATTGAAAAAATGACAGAAGAAATTTACACGGCTTTTGAAAATTCAGAAAATAGAAACGCAAACGAGAAACAGACAAATAAGCAAGAAAATAGGGAAGAAAATCGAATTGTTAGAAACAACCCTCTAACTAGAGATTTAATTAAAATTTTAATTTTAAGAGAATTATTGGGAAATTCAAGACCACCAAGACCAGGACCAAATCCAAGACCACCATTTAGACCGGGATTTCCAATAGGTCCAGGACCAAGACCACCAATAATGCCAAGAAATAACTATTATTCTGATTTATATGAATAAAAATTTTCAAAAATTTCCATTTTTTCAAAATAAACAACAACATAAATTTCAAAAATTTGTTTAAACTAAAAATGAGAATTTTTGAAAGGAATGATGAATAATGAAAGTTAAAGACTGTATGTGTAATGATGTATGTTGTGTAAAACCAGAAACAACTGTTAGTGAAGTAGCAAAATTAATGGGACAATATCATGTAGGATCAATTCCAATATGTGATAATCAAAATTGTTTGTGTGGAATTGTAACAGATAGAGATATTTTATTAAGAACAGTAGCATGTAACAAAAATGCAAACACAACACCAATTAGCGAAGTTATGACAACAAATGTATGTTCTTGCACTCAAAATGATGAAATCAGCAATGCACAAAACAAAATGTCAGAAAATCAAATTAGAAGATTGCCAGTATGTGATGAAAGCAATCATGTAATAGGAATTTTAACATTAGGAAACTTATCTCAAAATGACCAACAAATAGGGACACAAGAAGTATGCCAAACATTAGGAAATATATGTAATTGTAATCAAAATGCTCAAAATGCTCAATAGTATAAAATTCAAATAAAAGAGGTGGATATTTCTACCTCTTTTTGCATATATTAAGAAAAAGGAGAAAATATATGATTATAGACATGTCTTATTGGACAAGAGTTTTAAACAGAATTTTATATGTTGTTTTAATTTTGATCGGTCTTGCTATTGCATTAAAATTATCTGTTTTTTATTTACCATTTTTAATAGCTTTTATCATATATTTAATTATAGAACCAGCTATTAAATGGATTATGAAAAAGACAAATGCAACAAGAAAAACAAGTTCAATTATTATTTTTATTTTTGTGTCTACTATAATTTTAGGAGGATTAACTTGGGCTATTTTTACTCTTTTTTCAGAAGCTTCTAATTTATTACAAGATTTAAATATATATATTGAAAAAGCATATAATTTATTTCAAAATTTTCTTCAAAATCTAGATTTTGGAAAATTAAAATTACCAGAACAGATACAATCTATTTTGCAAAATTCTACAAGTGATATTATAGGAACAGTATCACAATGGGTTCGTAATTTTTTAAGTAGCTTAATTGATGTTGTAACTTCAATTCCAAGTATTGCTATTTATTTTTCTATTACAGTTCTTGCATTATATTTTATTTGTGTAGATAAAATATATATTTTAGATCAAATAGAACATCACTTACCAAAAACATGGGTAATGAGAGTTGGAAAGCATATACGAGATTTAAGCAAAACATTAGGAGGATATTTAAAAGCAGAAGCAACTTTAATATTAGTATCATTTATAATATCATTAATTGGATTATATGTTTTAAAATTCATAGGATTTGCAATTGAATTTCCACTATTAATTGCAATTGGTATTGGATTTGTAGATGCCTTGCCAATTTTAGGCTCTGGAACAGTAATGATTCCATGGGCAATTATATGTGGGATTAATGGAGATCTAAAATTAGGAATAGCAATTATAGTATTACTTATTATAATGTCTATTGTTAGACAATTTTTAGAGCCACGATTAGTAAGCAAAAATATAGGGGTACATCCATTATTTACTTTAATTGCTATGTATACAGGATTTAGATTTATAGGAATTATAGGAATGTTGATAGGACCAATTATACTAATTATATTAAAAAATATTTTTGCAACATTAATTGATGGTGGAGTAATGAAAACGATTTTTGATAGAAGGTAGTGTCCATTTGGGGACGGTCCTTTTTTGGACATTGTTAACAATGTCCAAAAAAGGACCGTCCCCAAATGGACACAAGACTATACTATACCACTTGTTGGTATATAACTTTCATCAGGAGGATATACATACTCTTCATTTGGCTTGCTTGCACGTTTAATATCTGTAACTTTAAGAATAGGCATGTCACCGTGGTAATCACCTTTTACAATTTCACCTGTAACTTCAACCCAACACGTGTCCTCAAAAGATTTTGCTGTGTCATATTCACAAAGGAAGCCAACAACAACAGTTTGAAAATCAGATGAAATAATCATATCTCTTGCTAAAACAAACTGACTATCTGTAAAATCTATTAATCTATATACATATCCAGTAAAATGAATTTTTATACCTATATAATCATCAATATTATCATGGACAGCTTTTAAAACATTAGTATAGTTATTAGCAGAAATATCAGAAACGCCATTGCTTTGAACACATCCTTGACTAGATGAGATACTTTCGCTATTTGCACCTGCAAATACTCTAAAAATAACAAAGCATAACACACAAATAATAAACACAACTATAGCAGTAAAAAATATTTTAAATACTTTACTACCATTAATTTTTACATTATAAATAAACATGCAGAACGCCTCATTTCTCAAAAATTATTTTAGTAATACATATGCGAAAATTTCTAATAATATGCGCATTTGCATTTTAAAGAAGTTTATGATAAAATGCATTATGTAACTCATGGCAATTTCCTTATATAATTCTGAGGTTAGGCTTAGAATTTATTAATTCAATTGAAAGGGGAATGGTTTATGGTATTAATAATAGCAGGTTTATGTATTATCTTGTTTATTAGCAAGAAATACATAAATAAAGGTATCGTACGAGCTCGGATAAGTTGGTATTTTCTAATTGGAGCACTAATGATTTCTATTGGTGCTGGATTCCCTTTAGGATATGAAGAACCTATGGAAACATTTAAAGCAAAATTAGAACCAATTTATGCGGATGGAACTAGATACCATGCAATTATGTTAGAGGAGATGAATTATCTCATTATAACAGAAACAGGTAAACCACAAGTAATCGAATGCAATGAGATTGAGGAAATAGATAGAGACTCTATTGATTCTTATATTATTGAATCAACAGAGAAAGCAAAAAAGAATTTTTTGCTTTCAATATACTCAACTTTTGCTGGGGATAAGAAAAGTTATAAGCTTGTTATTCCTGAAGGAAGGATATTAAAATAACTAAAAAAGCAGAGCCTAACATCTGCTTTTTTCAAGTTATTTTGAAAAAGTATTGCCAATTTTTTATTTTCATGATATAGTATTTAGGTAAATTTATATATCTTAGGAGGATTACAAAATGAAACTATTTAAATCATACAGTGAAAAAGAAGTAAAAAGAGTTATGCCAATCGTAAAACAAATCAACGACTTAGAAGAAGAAATCTCAAAGTTGAGTGATCATGAATTAAGGGCAAAAACAGATGAATTCAAACAAAAGTTAAAAGATGGTAAGACATTAGATGATATATTACCAGAAGCATTTGCTGTTGTAAGAGAAGCATCAAAAAGAACTTTAGGATTAAGACATTTTGATGTACAATTAATAGGTGGTATTATTTTACACCAAGGTAGAATAGCAGAAATGAAAACAGGTGAAGGAAAAACGCTTGTTGCAACACTTCCTGTCTATTTAAATGCCTTAGAAGGAAAAGGAGTTCATGTAATCACAGTCAATGACTATTTAGCAAAAAGAGATAGTGAATGGATGGGTAAATTATATAAATTTTTAGGATTATCTGTTGGACTTGTAATTAATGGAATGGATCCATCTGCAAAACAAAAAGCTTATAACAGTGATATTACATATGGTACAAATAACGAATATGGATTTGATTATCTAAGAGATAACATGGTTATATATGAAAATCAATTAGTACAACGTGGATTACATTATGCTATTGTCGATGAAATTGATAGTATTTTAATTGATGAAGCTCGTACACCATTAATTATTTCTGGTAGAGCAAATGAATCTTCTGAATTATATAAAAAAGCAAATGATTTTGTGAAAAAACTAGAAGCAAAAGTTATTGTTGAAGAGGATGTTAAAGATTATGATCAGGCAGAAGACAATGAAAAGTATGATTATATAGTAGACTTAAAAGCTAAATCTGCTTCTTTAACTCAAAAAGGTATTAAAAAAGCAGAAGAATTTTTCAAACTCGAAAACTTCAATGATTTGGAAAATTCAACCTTGGTACATCATGTTAACCAAGCATTACGTGCACATGGTATTATGAAAAAAGATATTGACTACATTGTAAAAGATGGAGAAGTATTAATTGTAGATGAATTTACTGGACGTATTATGTATGGAAGAAGATATAATAATGGCTTACATCAAGCAATTGAAGCAAAAGAACATGTGAAAATTGCAGATGAATCAAAAACATTAGCAACTATTACATTCCAAAACTATTTTAGAATGTATGATAAATTATCTGGAATGACAGGTACAGCTATGACAGAAGAAGAAGAATTTGAAGAAATTTATAACTTAGATGTTGTATCTATTCCAACTAATAAACCAATGATACGTAAAGATGAAAATGATGTTATATATAAAAATGAAAATGCAAAATTCAAAGCTGTTGTAGAAAGCATTAAAGAAAGCCACAGTAAAGGTCAACCTGTTCTAATTGGTACAGTATCTATTGAAAAATCTGAAAAATTAAGTAAATTATTACAACAAGAAAGAATTCCACATGAAGTATTAAATGCAAAATCTCATGAAAAAGAAGCTATGATTGTTGCACAAGCAGGTAAATTTGGAGCTGTTACAATTGCAACTAACATGGCAGGACGTGGTACTGATATTATGCTAGGTGGAAATAGTGAATATCTAGCAAAGGAAGAAATGCGTAGAAACAAAGTTCCAGAAAATTTAATAGAAGAATCAAATACATATTATGAAACAGATGATCAAGATATTTTAAGAGCAAGAGAACAATTTAAAGAACTAGTAAAAAAATATGATGAAGAAATCAAAGAAGAAAAAGAAAAGGTTATTAATGTAGGCGGATTAAAAATTATAGGAACTGAAAGACATGAATCAAGAAGAATTGATAACCAGTTAAGAGGACGTAGTGGACGTCAAGGTGATCCAGGAGAATCTAAATTCTATATTGGACTTG
>CANQJY010000006.1 GCA_947624365.1 uncultured Clostridia bacterium | reverse complement strand
GGAATATTTCAACATGATATATACTCATGGCAGGTATTAAGAGATGATTTGGTAAAATCAAAGCAAAATACAGAAATAAGTGAAAATATTGATAAAACATTAACAGATTGGCTACAAACGACAACTGTTGAACAGAGAAAAGTATTTATAGATACGGTATTTGAACTATTTTATTCTACAGATGCAAACACATTTGGAGAAATCTCTAAGGATTTGTCAACAAATATACCAAAAATGTTAAAAAAATATGGAGAAATATCAACAGAAGATAAAAAAGTTATAACAAAGATGATAAAAATTATGTTTAAATCATATTTTAATATTCTTAAGAAAAAAGAAATGATAAAAATTAACAATATAAAAAAGATAGGCTTGAATATATAAATAATAAATTTAAAATAACTATTGAAAAGCTTCATGACTTATGTTAAAATAATAATACAAAAATATAAGGAGGGCAAAAAATGGAGAAGAAGGTAGTTCGGACACAAGGAAAAGTAGTTATCATTTTTTCTAATCTTACTGAAGATATGATAACAATTAAAAAGGCAGAATTCTTTTCTTTGGACGGAAATTTTAAAACTTTTAAGATGGGGTTCGAACATGAAGGAACGACATTGAAATTCAGCTTTTTTGATGAAGATTCTAAAAAGCTGGACGAAATTGCCAAATTCTATAAGTAGCCCAAAAGGCGGGACGATAGTCCCGCCAAAATTAATATAAATAGGAGTGTGATAAAATGTTAGAATTAGAAGAAAACTTAAAACAATTAGAACAAATACAAAAAACAATACAGGAATTAGGTGAATCTCTTTGACATTGCCAATTTAGAAAAACAATTAGAACAATTAGAAGCACAAACAGTCACACCAAACTTTTGGAATGATAATGAAACTTCAGGAAAAGTATTAGCAAAAATAAAAGCAATTAAATCAAAATGTGAAAATTATAAAAAAATTAAATCAGAAGCAAATAACTTGCTAGAAATGAACCAATTAATACAAGTAGAATATGATGAAGAAATAGCAAAGGAAGTATTAAAAGGAACAAAACACTTAATCAAAGAAATTGAAAAATTAGAAACACTTACTTTATTTATCATACATAGCATTAATAATAATGCTATTGTTACTTTACATCCAGGAGCCGGAGGAACAGAATCGCAAGATTGGGTACAAATGCTATATAGAATGTACACAAGGTGGGCAAATGATAATAAATATACAATAAAGGAATTAGACTATTTAGAAGGTGAAGAAGCAGGAATTAAAAGTGTAACATTTGAGATTATAGGGGACAATAGTTATGGATATATGAAATCTGAAAAAGGTGTTCATAGACTTGTTCGAATTTCTCCTTTTGACAGTGGAGGAAGAAGACATACATCATTTGCTTCTGTAGAAGTATTACCAGAAATTACAGATGATATACAAATTGAAATAAATCCAGATGATTTACGAATAGATACATACCGTGCCTCAGGAGCAGGGGGGCAACATATAAACAAAACATCATCAGCTGTAAGAATTACACATATTCCTACAAATATCGTTGTTGCATGTCAGTCAGAACGTTCACAAATTCAAAATAGAGAAACAGCAATGCGTATGCTAAAATCAAAATTACTTGACTTAAAAGAAAAAGAACAAAAAGAAAAAATTGAAGATTTAAAAGGTGAACAAAAAGAAATCGCTTGGGGAAGTCAAATTCGTTCATATGTTTTTTGTCCATATACTATGGTGAAAGATCACAGAACAAATTATGAAGTAGGAAATGTAGAGGCAGTTATGAATGGAGATTTAAACGGTTTCATGGAAACTTATTTAAAAAGTATTGAAAAATAAACGAAACTAAAAAAGTTTCGTTTTTATATTGACAAAAAATCCTTAAAAAATCAAAAAAACTATGGCAATTATTATATGAATATGATATAATACGACTATAATTAATTTAAATTTTAGAAAGGAAAAAGGGAAAATGTCATTTATTGATGAAATTAAAAATAGGGCAAGACAACAATTAAAAACAATTGTACTTCCAGAAGCTGAAGATATCAGGATATTACAAGCAACAGAAATTGCTATAAAAGAAGGATATGCAAATATTATTTTGATTGGAAACGAAGAAATAATAAAAGAAAAAGCAAAAACAAACCAAATCAATATACAAGGAGCTAACATTGTAGACCCAATAAAGTCATCAGATTATGAAAAATATGTTAATTTATTATATGAGCTAAGAAAAGCAAAAGGAATGACAATAGAACAAGCAAAAGAATTAGCATTAGATCCAGTATATTATGGAATGTTGATGGTAAAAGATGAACAATCTATGGCAGATGGGTTAGTATCTGGAGCAATTCATTCTACATCAGATACATTAAGACCAGCCTTACAAATTTTGAGAACATCACCAGATACAAAACTTGTTTCTGCTTTTTTTGTTATGGTTGTTCCAAATTGTGAATATGGTAGTAATGGAACATTTATATTTGGAGATAGTGGATTAAACCAAAATCCAACATCTGAAGAATTATCTGAAATTGCAATTTCTTCTGCAAAAAGTTTTAAACAATTAATAGGAGAAGAACCAAAAGTAGCAATGCTTTCTTATTCAACATATGGTAGTGCAAAATCAGATTTAACACAAAAAGTTGTTGATGCAACTAAATTAGTAAAAGAAAAAGTTCCAGAACTATTATGTGATGGAGAGCTACAATTAGATGCAGCTATTATTCCAGAAATTGCAAAATCAAAAGCACCTGAAAGTCCTTTAAAAGGTCAAGCAAATATATTAGTATTTCCAGATTTAAATGCAGGAAATATTGGATATAAATTAGTACAAAGGTTAGCAAAAGCAGAAGCATATGGACCACTATGCCAAGGTATAAGTAAGCCAGTTAATGACTTATCAAGAGGATGCAGTAGTCAAGATGTTGCTGGAGTTATTGCAATAACAGCAGTACAAGCACAAAATAAAAATTAAAATATAAAATGGAGGTATATTATCATGAAAATTTTAGTATTAAATTCAGGAAGTTCATCATTAAAATATCAAGTAATTGATATGGATACAGAAGAAATGTTAGCAAAGGGATATTTTGAAAGAATTGGTCAAGAAAATTCATTTTTAACACATACAGCACATGGACAAAAGCAAAAATTTGAGCATTCTGCAAAAAATCACGAAGAAGCAATTCAATTTGTACTTGATAGACTAACTGATTCAGATTATGGTGTTATAAAAGATTTATCTGAATTAGGAGGAATTGTTCATGGAGGAGAAAAATTCTCAAACCCAGCATTAATCACAGAAGATGTAATCAAACAAATTGAAATTTGTAGTGAATTAGCACCATTACATAATCCAGCAGCTATATTAGGAATTCAAGCATGTAAAGCAATTGTTCCAGATATGCCAATGGTAGCTGTATTTGATACAGCATTCCATCAAACAATTTCAAAAGAAAGATATATTTACCCAATACCATACAAATATTACAAAAACTATAGTGTAAGAAAATATGGATTTCATGGAACATCACATCAATTTGTATCAGATAGAGTTGCAAAATTATTAAATAAAGATATTAAAGATTTAAAAATTGTGAACTGCCATTTAGGCCAAGGTGCAAGTATTTGTGCAATTCAAGATGGAAAATCAGTTGAAACAAGTATGGGATTAACACCATTAGGCGGAATTCCAATGGGAACAAGAAGTGGTGACTTAGATCCTTCTGTTATAACATATATTATGAAAAAAGAAAACTTAACAGCAGAAGAAATAGACAAAGTTTTAAATAAAGAATCTGGAGTATATGGTGTATCAGGAGTAACACCAGATTTTAGAGATATCGAAATAGAAGCAAAAAATGGTAATGAACAAGCACAATTAGCATTAGATAATTATCACTACTTAGTTGCTTGCTATATTGCAAGATGTGTAGTAGCAATGAAAGGAATTGATGTTCTAACATTTACTGCAGGTGTAGGTGAAAAAGCACGTGGCTCAAGACAAGCTATTTGTGAATATTTAGGATTTTTAGGAATAGAAATTGATGAAAAATTAAATGATGAATTAAATGGAGAAGAAGCTGAAATTTCTACAAAAGATTCAAAAGTAAAAGTATTTATTGTTCCAACAAACGAAGAATTAGTAATTGCTAGAGAAACAGCAAAAATAATTCAAAGTAAATAAAGAAAGGAAAATAAATTATGAAAATACTTGTATTAAATTGTGGTAGTTCATCACTAAAATATCAATTAATTGATATGCAGACAGAACAAGTAATGGCTTCTGGAAAATATGAAAGAATAGGAGAAAAAGAAGCATTTTTAGTACATAAAATTGAAAGTGATGGCAAAAAAATTAAAATTGAAAATCCAGCATATAACCATACTGAAGCAATAGAGTTTACATTAAAGCAATTAATCAATCCAGAATATCCAGTAATAAAATCTTTAGATGAAATTTCAGCAATTGGACATAGATTAGTACATGGAGGAGAAAAAATTGCACAATCTGTTAAAATAGATGAACATGTTGTAGATGTTTTAAAAGAATATACAGATTTAGCACCACTACATAATCCAGCATGTATTTCAGGAATAGAAGCTTGTAAAAAAGTAATGCCTGATAAACCAATGGTGGGAGTTTTTGATACAGCATTTCATCAGACTATTTCAGAAGAAAAATATATATATCCAATACCATATGAATATTATAAAAAATATAGTGTAAGAAAATACGGATTTCATGGAACATCACATATGTACGTTTCACAAAGATTATTAGAACTTGAAAATAAAGATAGCAAAGATGTAAAAATTATTACTTGCCACTTAGGTCAAGGTTCAAGTATATGTGCAATTAAAGATGGCAAGTCAGTTGATACTAGTATGGGGTTAACACCACTAGGAGGAATTCCAATGGTAACAAGGTCTGGAGACCTAGATCCATCTGTTATTACATATTTAATGAAGAAAGAGTCTTTAAAACCTGAAGAAATAGAAAATATAGTAAACAAAACCTCTGGATTATCAGCAATATCTGGAATGGCTCCAGATTTTAGAGTAATTGAAGAAGCATCTAACACAGATAATAAAATGGCAAAAATTGCAATTGATCAATTTAATTATTCTATTGCAGGATATATTGCTAAATATGCAGTTGCATTAGATGGTGTAGACTATATTGTATTTACAGGAGGAGTTGGAGAAAATCAAATTAATATCCGTAGAGAAGTATGTAAAAAATTACAATTTATGGGAGTTAAATTAGATTTAGAAGCAAATAATATAAGAGGAGAAGAAAAAGTAATTTCAGCACCAGACTCAAAAGTAAAAGTATATGTTATACCAACAAATGAAGAATTAATGATAGCAAGGGAAACTCAAAGACTAGTATAATAAATTTATAAAAGGGGGAAATAAAGATGGCAAAAATTTTAGAAGATATTTCAAGAACATTTAATGAATTTTTACTAATACCAAATTTAACAGATGAAAATTGCATTCCTAGCCAAGTGTCTTTAAGGACACCTCTTGTAAAATTTAAAAAGGGAGAAGAGGCCAAATACTATGCAAATGTTCCAATGGTTTCTGCAATTATGCAATCTGTTTCTGGTGAAGAAATGGGGATAGCATTAGCAAGAGAAGGCGGATTAGCATTTATATATGGTTCACAATCTATAGAATCACAAGCCGAAATGGTTCATAATGTAAAAAAACACAAAGCTGGATTTGTAATAAGTGACTCTAACGTAAAATCTGGAACACCACTAAGAGATGTTATCAGTTTAGTAGAAAAAACTGGACATTCTACAGTTATTATTACAGATGATGGAACTGCAAATGGTATGTTTTTAGGAATGGTTACAGATAAAGATTATCGCATATCAAGAGATGATATGGATGCACCTATTGACAATTATATGACACCAAAAGAAAACATCTTTTGGGCACATGAAGGGGTTAGTCTGTCAGAAGCAAATGACTTAATATGGGAACATAAAAAAGCATGTTTGCCAATATTAACAGAAGAAGGCAGATTAAAATATTTAGTATTCCGTAAAGATTATGAAGAAAGAAAAAATAATCCAGACTCTTTATTAGATGAAAATAAAAGATATATTGTTGGAGCTGGAATTAATACAAGAGATTATGAAGAAAGAATACCAGCATTAATTGAAGCAGGTGTAGATTTGCTTTGTATGGATTCTTCTGATGGATACTCTATATGGCAAAAAAATACAATTGATTTTGTTCGTAAAAATTATGGAGACGATGTGAAAATAGGAGCAGGAAATGTTGTTGACAAAGAGGGATTCCGCTAGTTAGCAGACGCAGGAGCAGACTTCATAAAAGTTGGTGTTGGTGGAGGTTCTATTTGCATAACTCGTGAAACAAAAGGAATTGGACGTGGACAAGCCTCAGCATTAATTGATGTAGTAGCAGCCAGAGATGAATATTACAAAGAAACTGGTATTTACATACCTGTATGTTCTGATGGAGGAATAGTACATGATCATCATATTACAATTGCATTAGCATTAGGTGCAGATTATGTAATGATGGGAAGATATTTTGCACGTTTTGATGAAAGCCCTACAAGAATTATTAAAAAAGGAAATGGATATGTAAAAGAATATTGGGGTGAAGGCTCTAATAGAGCAAGAAATTGGCAAAGATATGATATGGGAGGAGACAAAAAACTTTCTTTTGAAGAAGGTGTTGATTCATATATTCCATATGCTGGAAAATTAAAAGACAATTTAGCAATTACCTGTGCAAAAATTAAATCAACAATGTGTAATTGTGGAAGCACAACTATTCAAGAATTACATGAAAAGGCAAGATTAACACTTGTATCACAAATTAGCATTTCAGAAGGTAGTGCACATGATGTTATTTTGAAAGAAATTGATAATCAATATCAATAGAGGAGGAATAATGAGCGAAACAGTTGATATATTAATGCCAACATACGAAACTAATCCACACTTTTTAACAAAACAAATAGAAAGTATTTTAGCACAAACTTATTCAAATATTCGTCTTATTATTAGTGATGATAATTCTACTAGTTCAGAAGTAAGAACAATTTTAGAAGATGTTTCTAAAAAAGATAAAAGGATAGAATTATATATCCAGCCAAAAAATTTAGGATATATAAAGAACTTTGAATTTTTACTAACAAAATCAAATGCAGATTATATTTGCTTTAGTGACCATGACGATATTTGGTATCCAGAAAAAGTAGAGAAGCAATTACAGGCGTTAAAACAAAATGATGTAGATATGGTATATTGTAATTGTATGCAAATTAACGAAAATGAAGAAGTTATTTCTCCAAACTATTTTAAACATAAGAATATGCCACTTGTAAAAGGAAAAAATCAAATATTGGGAATATCAAGATATTTAGGAATTGGATGTTCCCAAATTTTTACAAGAAGTGTAAAAGAAAAAATGTTGCCTTTTACAGAAAATGTAATGGCACAAGATTGGCTCGTCAGTTTTATTGCTAACGAAAACAAAGGCGTTTGCTATATTGAAGAGCCACTATTTTTATATAGACAACATTCAAGTAATATTTTTGGAGGAAGAACTTTATCACAAAATTTAAAAAAGTCAAAAGAAAAATACGGCAGTTCATATAAAGGATATCTACAATATAGAAAAGAAGTAGTGATTAAACCTGCATATTTAGATGGAGCAAATATGTGCTTAGAATATTGCTCTCAAGAAAAAACGAAAGAAATTTTAGAAAATTTAGTTAAATATTATATTAAATTAGAACAAACAAAATATATAAATTTAAATATTAAACCATATTTTAAATATTTAAATGGAAATAATATTGGAAAGAAAAAATTAAAAGAACTATTGATTTTTCATATTCCAATATTAGGATATTTACGATATATTCTATAAAATGGAGGAAAGATAGTGGGTGAGCAAGAAACTATAGATATTTTACTTGCAACATATCAAGGAGAAAAATATCTAAGAGAACAGATTGATAGTATATTAAACCAAACATACTCAAACATACAACTTATCATTTCAGATGATGGCTCAAGTGACCAAACAAGAGCTATATTAGGCACGTATCAAAATCATCCACAAATTAAAATATATTATCAAGAACATAATATAGGATATATGAAAAATTTTGAATTTTTACTAGAACATGTCGAACATGATTTATATATGTTGTGTGACCAAGACGATATATGGTTACCAGAAAAAATTGAAAAAAGTTATCAAAAGCTTAAGCAAGAGAAAGCAGATTTAGTATTTACAGATTTAGAAATAATAGATGAAAATGGACAAACTATTGCCAAATCATTTAATAGGAAAATGGACAAAATTCATAAAATAGAAAAAACACTTGTAACAAATCAATTTGAATATTTGTATAATAATATAACAGGATGTACCATTTTAGCTAAGAGGCAAGGATTATCAAAAATTTTGCCACTACCTGAAAATACTAAATATTTAATACATGATTCATGGATAGGTCTTGTTACTTCTTTGCATGGAAAAATTGCTTATTTGGATGAACCAACTGTTTTATATAGACAACATGGAAATAATCAAATAGGAGCTAGTAGACAATCCTATCAAGCAAAAAGCTTTTCAGAAATTAGGAATGTATTTATATCTGTAAAGCAAGAATTATTTTCTGTATATGTATCACATCAGGAACAATTTCCAGAAAATTTGCAACATTTAAACAAAAAAGCAAAAGCATATTTTGATAGAATAAGACCAAAAAAAATATCTTTTAGAGGTTGGTATATATTTTACAAATTATATAGATATGAAACTCCAAGCTATTTCTTTTTGAATTTTATTATTTTAAATATGCCATTGCTAGGTTTAATTTTATTTAATATAAGAAGATGGTTTAAGGAAAAGGGGTGTATTTCTAAGAGTGCGTAAAAAACTAAAAGATATTATATTTCCAAAAGGAAGTATAATGAGGAAATTTCTTGTTAATCTAAAACAAAATGGAATTAGAGATACTATATCAAAAATAAGTTCTTATGATACAAAAAGCCATAACAATAATAGACAAGCATATAAAAAATGGATAATGGAAAATGAACCAACTATAGAACAATTGGAAGAACAAAAAAATAGAAAGTTTTTAATTATGCCTAAAATTAGTGTAATTGTTCCATTATATAATACAAATGAAAATCATTTTAAAGAACTAGTACAACATATGCTTAACCAAACATATTCTAATTGGGAATTATGCCTAGTAGATGGTAGCACTGAAAAAAATGCTAAAATAGAGGAAATATCAAAACAAGATAGCAGAATACAATACCAATTTTTAGGGAATAATTTAGGAATAGCAGGAAATTCCAATAAAGCAATTGAATTAGCAACAGGAGAATATATTGCATTATTAGACCATGATGATTTACTATCAGATTTTGCTTTATATGAAGTAGTTTGCAAAATAAATGAATATCCAGAAGTTGAATTTATTTATTCAGATGAAGATAAAATATCAGAAGATTCTGAAGAAAGATTTGACCCGCATTTTAAGCCAGATTTTGCAATAGACACTTTACGCTCTGTAAACTATATTTGTCATTTTTCTGTTATAAAAGCAGATTTATTAAAAAAATTAGCAGGCTTTAGACAAGGGTTTGATGGAGCACAAGATTATGATTTGTTTTTGAGAATTGCAGAAACAACAAATAATATTGCACATATTCCTAAGGTTTTATATCATTGGAGAGTTCATGTAGGCTCTACAGCTTCAGCTTCAACAGGAAACGCAAAACCATATGCATATGAAGCAGGGAAAAAAGCTTTAGAAAGTCATTTACAAAGAATTGGAATAAAAGGCATTGTAGAACATGGAGAATTGTTAGGAACATATAAAATTACGTATCAGGTAATAGGAAATCCTAAAGTATCAATTTTAATTCCAAATAAAGACCATATAAAAGACTTAAACCAATGTATACAATCAATTATAAAACAGACGACATATATAAATTATGAAATCATAGTAATTGAAAATAATAGTGTAGAAAAAAGAACTTTTGAATTTTATGAAGAAATACAAAAGCAAAAAAATATAAAAGTAATTACATATCCAGAAAAAGAGTTCAATTATTCAGAAATTATTAATTATGGTGTTTCACATGCAGATGGAACATATATATTACAGCTAAATAATGATACTGAACTCTTAACACCAAATTGGTTAGAACACTTTATTGGATATGCACAAAGAAAAGATGTAGGCGCCGTTGGAGCAAAACTATATTACCCAGATAATACTATACAACATGCAGGGATTATAATTGGTATCCAAGGCACAGCTGGACATATATTAAAGAACTTACCAAAGAAGAAAAAGGCATATTTTGGAAGGCAAGGATATGTTCAAAATTTTAGTGCTGTAACAGGTGCATGTCTATTTACTAAAAAATCTATATATGAAGAAGTAAATGGTATGGATAAAGAGTTAGCAGTTGCTTTTAATGATATTGATTTTTGCCTTAAAATTCGTGAAAAAGGATATTGGATTGTATGGGACCCATATATTGAATTAAATCATTTTGAATCAAAATCTAGAGGATATGAAATAACATCTGAAAAAATAGAAAGATTCAAAATAGAAACAAAATATTTCCAACAAAAATGGAAAAAACAATTACGGATTAGGTGACCCATTTTTCAATTGTAATTTTTCGTTAGACACAGAGCAGTATCAAATAAAGGGAGGAAAATAAAATGCGCAAACATTTAGTATTCATTATATTAGTAATAATGTTATTTATAATAGGATTATTTTCAACTAACATAAATGCTGTAACAAATACAGCAAAAATTTATATTGATTATCCAACACAAAATCAAACAGTTAATAATCAATTATATGTACATGGATGGTTTATGTCAGAAATATCTGATAAATCATTAAAAATTTTTATTGATAATGATCAAACAGAAGTAACAGAAAGTGTTTCTAGATATAACAGAGGAGATGTTACATCATCAGTAAAAGGCTATGGTACAGCAGAACAAAATCCTTTAGCAGGTTTTAAAGGAACTGTTGATATAAGTAATATTAATGATGGAACACATACATTAATTGTAAAAGCGTTTGACAACCAAACTGGAAATATTCTTTCTGTAGAAAAACAAAACTTTATTGTAAAAAAATATAAAACTTCTTTATATATTGATTATCCACAAGTAAATGAAACTTGCAATACTACTTTATATGTACATGGATGGGTAATGTCTGAATTAAAAGATAAAGATGTAAAAGTATATATTGATAATAGCCAAACAGAAGCAACATCAGATATTAAAAGATATTATAGAGGTGATGTTATATCAGCAATAAAAGGCTATGGTACAGCAGAACAAAATCCACTAGCTGGTTATAAAGGGAATGTACAATTAGGAAATTCAATAAAAGATGGAAAACATACAATTACAGTAAAAGTTATTAATCCAACAACAGAAGAAACAATGGCACAAGAAACTAGAACATTTAATGTTGAAAAGCATAAAACTTCTTTATATATAGACTATCCACTTGAAAACGAAAACACACAAGCAAGCTTATATGTTCATGGATGGGTAATGTCTACTCAGCCTAATAAGGAAGTAAAAGTATATATTGATAATTATAATACAGACGTATCAAATAATATTGAAAGATATTATAGAGGTGATGTTATATCAGCAGTAAAAGGTTATGGTACAGCAGAACAAAATCCTTTAGCAGGTTATAATGGAAGTGTTGATATAACTAATTTTCAAAAAGGCAAGCATGAATTAATTATAGAAGTGGTTGATACTGATACAAATGAAGTTATGCAACAACAAAAAAGAACTTTTTATATTGAAAAGTATAAAACTCAAATTTATATAGATTATCCAATAATAAATAAAAATTATCGTAACACAATAGATATACATGGTTGGGTAATGTCTCAAGAAGGTAATAAGCAAATAAGATTTTATTTAAATAATAAAAATATTACAGATCAAGTTAAATTATATAATAGAGGAGATGTTACAAGTACAGTAAAAGGATATGGAACAGCAGAACAAAATCCTTTAGCAGGTTTTGATGCAAAAATTAATGTATCTCAATTTCAACCAGGTGAATACCCTTTAAAAATAGAAGTATATTCAAACACAGATGCTGAAGTTATAGAAATGACAGAAATAAAGGTAAAAATAAATCAATTCACCTATGAAGAAGATGTATATGGCAAGAGTGGATTAAGAGTACAACACTCAAATTGGGGAGATGACTTAAAATATTATCGTATTGGTGATGGTAATGATGTTATGTTTGCGGTATTTTCTGTTCATGGATTTGAAGATATCTGGGCTAAAGACGGACAAGAACTTACCTATATTGCAAACCAATTTATTAATGAATTACATCAAAATCAAATGAATTACCAAGATATTTTAAATAAATGGACTATTTATGTTATTCCATGTGCTAATACAGACGGGCAATATTATGGTTGGACCAATAATGGACCAGGAAGAACCACAATATATAGTGCTGCACCAGGAAATAAAGGTGTTGACATGAATAGATGTTGGTCAGTTAGCTTTACAAAAAGAACTTCTGATAGAGAATATACTGGAACTGAGCCATTCCAAGCATATGAAGCAAGATATTTACGTGATTTAATGGTAAATAGAAGATCAGCAACTGGAAAAACTATCGTTGTTGATTTACATGGTTGGTTAAATGAAACTATTGGAAACAACCAGTTAGGTGAATTTTATCGTAATCAATTCGGACAAAAAACACATATTTCAACATATGGTAGTGGTTATATGGTAAATTGGGCACGTACGTTACCAAATACAAGAAGTGTTTTGATTGAATTACCTTCAGTTTCAAATCACAGCCAAGTAATTAATAATAATTTCTCAGGAAAATATTTACAAGCTACTTTAAATATGCTTAGAAATAGCTGAAAGGAGAAAAAATGAAACTAATTGTTAAATATAAAGAATACGTTGTTCTTGTACTTTTAGCCATTATACTTGTTGGTATTGTAATTTCTAAAATAATTACAGATAAAACAGGCAAAAGTCCAGAAATAATTGATGAATTAAAATCAAGTGTAGGAGCTACTGGAGATGACTCTATTTATGATATAGAAACAGAGTATGATGGAAGGCAATTTATAACAGTTAAACCAGACATACAATTTTCTACTGTATTAACAGGAATTTTAGAGAATGAACAACCAGAAGATGATTTAAAAGTAATAACAGAAAAAGGATCTACTTTTATTGATAAAACTGGAATTTGGATTGAGCCGAATTCCAGAGAAAAATTTCAAACTCTTTTAGAACAAACAACAAAAAACAGTTACATTATTAATGAAGAAGGATATCTTGAATATGAAAAAAACAGTAATTCTAATGAAATTGATGAAAAATTAGAGACTATTTTAACAGGAGATAAAATGTATATTATTACAATGACAGGTACATGTTATATTCTTGATGAAATTTCTGGTGAAGTAGTTGAATATCCATTTGAAAAAATGGATCCATATCAAGTATATGAATATTATGAAAGCGGAAATCAAAAAATATATGTATTAACTTCAAATGAAAATGGATTGATTTCACAAGAAGAAATAATAAAATCTATTGTAGAATAGTGCCATTATTTGTAATTGACAAATATATAATTTATCAGTTACAATAATTAAGGAAGGGTAGGAATAACAGTGAGCTTTTTTAAAACATTAATGGAAAACAAAAAATTAATAATACAACTAGGAAAAAATGATTTTAGAAATCGATTTGCTAGTACAAGTTTAGGAAGTATATGGGGATTTTTACAACCATTTATTTTCATGTTAACATATGTTATTGTTTTCCAATATATATTAAAAACAGGAGCAGCAGGAAATGATCCATTTGTTGTATGGTATATTCCAGCAATGGCTATGTGGTTAACATTAAATGACACAATTTTAAAAACAAGTAGTTCTATTAGATTATATGGATATTTAGTAAAAAAAGTAGTATTTCCAATTGATATCATTCCAATGATTACAATTGTTTCTTGTGCAGTTGTTGGGCTATTTTTAATAGTAATTTCAATTATTGTATGTTTATTCTTTGGATATTTACCAAATATATTGATGCTACTATATTTTATTATTGCCGCATATGCATTTATTATTGCATTAACAAGATTAACTTCTGCAATATGCACAGTTGTTCCAGATTTTGCTGAATTACTTTCAATTATTATGCAACTAGTATTTTGGTTTACACCAATTATATGGAATTTAGATATGTTAGGTGGAGGAATTTTATTAAAAATAGTGAAATGCATGCCTTTTACATATTTAATAACAGGTATAAGAGAAGCATTTATATCTGGCAATATTGTAACAGAAGGATATGGAATATATACAGCAGTATTTTGGGTAATTACTATACTCTTATTCATTTGGGGTAATAAAGTATTTAAAAGAACTAAAAAAGATTTTGCAGATGTTTTATAGTTTGAAAGGAATGTAATTATTGTGAAAGAAGAAAATGCAATTGAAATTAAAAATTTAGTAAAAGAATATAAAATGTATGATAGAAAAAAGGATCGTTTATTAGAAATCATTTTTCCTAAGCTGAACCGTCACCATGCATTTAGAGCTGTAAATGATTTATCCTTAGAAGTAAAAAAAGGAGAAATTTTAGGAATTTTGGGAAGAAATGGAGCTGGAAAATCAACTTTATTAAAAATGGTTACAGGAGTTGTTGCACCAACTAGTGGAGAAATCGAAGTAAAAGGAAAGATTAGTTCATTACTAGAACTAGGAGCAGCTTTTAACTCAGAATTAACAGGTTATGAAAATATATATCAACATGGACAAGTTATGGGATTAACAAATGAAGAAATTAAGGCAAAAGAAAAAAATATCATAGATTTTGCAGATATTGGAGAACATCTATATCAACCTGTAAAAACTTACTCTTCAGGAATGTTTGCTAGATTGGCTTTTGCATGTGCAATAAATGTAGAACCAGAAGTATTAATTGTAGATGAGGTTTTATCAGTTGGAGATATGGCATTCCAAGAAAAATCTATTACAAGGATGAAAGAAATTCGAAACAATGGTACAACTATTTTATTTGTTTCTCACTCTTTACCCGCAATTAGAAATTTTTGCAGTAGAGCTATTTGGATGAGAGATGGACAAATTGTATTAGATGGAAAAACAAGCTTTGTTACAGAAGAATATAAAAAATATATGATTGATAACCCTAGAGAAAGAGAAGTACAAGAAAAAATACAAATAATGGAACAACAAAAAAAGAAGAAAAAAGAAGAAGATAAATCTATTAAAATATTAAAAGTAGAAACAGATAAACAAGAATATAATCTTTTTGAAGATATTTCAATTACTATTTCTGTAGATAATTTAAAACAAATTGACCAATATGGTGCAGGTATTATTATTACAGATACAAAAGGCGAAATGGTTAATGTAATAAATTCAATCAGAATAGACCAATATATAAGTAAAGATGAAAAACAAATTATATTTAAATTAAAAAACAATCATTTTGCAGAAGGAACTTATTATATAACTGTATCAATATGTGACGAAAAAATATTATTTAGCTATGACAAATTAGATTATGCTGCAAGTTTTAAAGTAAAAGTACCTAGAAACAGTTTTGGAGCACTTCATTCAGAAGGAATGAGTAGCTGTGATTATGAAATAGTTAAAGGGTGATATTATGAAAAAAGTATTAATAACAAATTTTGAAATTGTTCAATTTTCTGGTTCTGAAATTCATAGTGCAACAATTGCAAAATATTTAAAAGAACTCGGTTATGAAGTTTATATGGGTGTAATTGAAATAGGTGACCCTTTATATGAAACTGTAAAAGATAATTTTGACCATATAATATATCTACTAAAAAATGATTTTGATTTTTCAAATATTGAATTTGACTTAGTTTGGTCACATCATTCATTTTTATTAGATTGGCTAATTTTTGAAAAAGGCTTAAAAGCAAAAAAAATAATCACAGGTTCTCTATCTGCTGTAGAACCATTTGAAAGTGTACCTATATATGCAAATGAATTAACATTTTCACTTGCAAATTCTCAAGAAACATATAAACAATTAAAAGAAAAAGAACAAATAGAAAATGTATATTTATTAGAAAATTATTCATTTTTATCTTATTTTAATAAAGATATACAAGTAAAAGAATTGCATAATATCGCAGTTGTTTCAAACCATATACCACAAGAAGAAATAGAAGCAATCGAAGATTTACGCCAAAAAGGATACAATGTAGATATATATGGATTCATAGGAAACAGAGTATTAGTAACAGACACTATATTAGAAAAATATGATTGTATTATTACAATTGGTAAAACTGTACAATATGCTATGTCATTAAAAATACCTGTATATATTTATGATATTCACGGTGGTAGTGGATATCTAACTATGGAAAACATAGAACAAAATAGAACATATAATTTTTCAGGAAGAAGCTTTGATAAAAAGGATAGTAATACTATTGTACAAGAAATTATTGATAACTTTGAAAAAATACTTGAACAATTAGAATCAATTAAGCAATATGCATTATCTAATTTCTGCTTTGAAGATAAAATAAAAGAAATTTTACAAAAAGTAGAAGCATCACCAGATATAGATATAAAAGCAATTAGAGAAAAATATGTAAAATATGCAAGAACTATGTTAGTATCTAAAAGATTAGCCGAACATTTTGAAAGGAAACAGGAAGAAGCATTAAAAAAACAAATGATAGAATTTTATCAAATAAAAGATAAAGAATTGGCAGAAAAGCAAAGAGAAATTGACAATAGAGGATATTTATTGAACGAAAATGAAAAACAAATAGCAAAATTAAAAAAGGAAATTCAAGATATGAGAAGTTCTATAATTTGGCGTTGTATAGATTTCTTTAAAAAGAAGGGAGAATAAAACAATGAAAACAAAAAAATATATTGGGATTGTTATATTTTTTATTGCTTTACTATTTTTATTATCCTATAACGTAAATGCAGAAACAGACTATTCCATAAAAACAAATTTATATTTAGATTATCCAAATACATCAATAATAAATCAAGATACACTATATATTGATGGTTGGGTAATGTCAACATATGCAAATAAAACAATTGAAATTTATATAGATGGAAATTTACAACAAACAAATATCGAAACAAGAGCAAGAGCAGATGTACATTCTGCAATTAAGGGATATGGAACCTTAGCAGAAAACCCTGAACCTGGTTTTAAAACCACCTTAAATTTAAAAAATTTTAAAGACGGTAATCACAAATTAGAAGTAAGGGTTGTTTCTGACAAAAAAACAACTCTACAATCTATTACTAAAAATATCACATTAAAAAAATACCCAAGTACTTTATATTTAGATTATCCAAATACATCATCAATAAATCAAGATACACTATATATTGATGGTTGGGTAATGTCAACATATGCTAACAAAACAATTGAAATTTATATAGATGGAAATTTACAAGAGGCAAATATTGAAACAAGAGCAAGAGCAGATGTACATTCTGCAATAAAAGGATATGGAACTTTGACAGAAAATCCTAAACCAGGATTTAAAACTACTTTAAATTTAAAAAATATATCAGATGGTAAGCACACATTAGAAGTAAAATCTATTTCAGATACAGGAGAAGTTTTAGCAAGTGAGAAAAAAGAATTTACATTAAAAAAATATAACACGTATTTGAATATTGATTACCCAAATACTACTCAAATAAATGCAGACTCTATGGAAATAAATGGTTGGGTGATGTCAACATATAAAAATAAATCAATTGAAATTTATGTAGATGGTAAATTACAAGAAGCAAATATTTTAACAAGAGCAAGAGGGGATGTACATTCAGTAATAAAAGGATATGGAACAATTACTGAAAATCCTGAGCCAGGTTTTAAAACTACTTTAAGTTTAAAAAATATAACAGATGGTAAACACACTTTAGAAATAAAATCTGTTTCAGACACAAAACAAATTTTATCAAGTTATAAAAAAGATTTTACATTAAAAAAATATAATACATATTTAAATATCGATTATCCAAATACAAATCAAATTAGAGAAGATACAATGGAAGTAAATGGTTGGGTAATGTCAACATGTGAAAATAAGTCAATTGAAATCTACATAGATGGTAAATTGCAACAAACTAACATTGCAACAAGGGCAAGAGGAGATGTACATTCAGTAATAAAAGGATATGGAAATTTACAACAAAACCCTGAACCTGGAATTAAGGCAATTTTAAATTTAGAAAATATATCTGATGGAAACCATACTTTAAAAATAAATACTATATCAAATGATTCAGGAGAAATATTAGCAACATATACTAAGCAATTCAATTTATTTAAATATCCAACAACATTATATATAGATAGACCTATCTCTGATTTCGTTACAGGAAAGAAACAACTTGAAGTATCTGGTTGGGTAATGTCTGGATATGCAAATGCAAAAATTCAAATCTATGTTAATGGAATATTGCAAAAGTCAGAAATTTCAAGAAGAGCCAGAGGAGATGTACAATCTGCAATTACAGGATATGGCTCAAAGGAAAAAAATCCAACACCTGGTTTTTCTACAATGTTAGATATTTCTAATTATAAAGAAGGAATTTATACTATAAAAGTAAATATTGTAACAAATGATGGAACTGTTTTAGGAACAGCAAGTACAAAATTTGAAATAGATCGTTCTATACTAGTTGGTATTGATGTATCACAACATAATGGAACTATTGATTGGGCAAAAGTAAAAGATCAAATAGATTTTGCAATTATTCGCTGTGGATATGGAGAAGATAACACAGCTCAAGATGATACTATGTATTATCGTAATATAACAGAATGTGAAAAATATGGAATTCCTTATGGTGTATATATTTATTCATATGCTATTGATTTAAATAAAGCAAAATCAGAAGTAAATCATGTTATTCGTTTATTACGTGGAAAAAAACCTGCATATGGAATTTGGTTTGATATGGAAGATGCTGACGGATATAAATCTAGATATAATGTTTCAGACCAAATGTGCCGTGATATTACTTATACTTTTTGTTCAACTATGAAAAATCAGGGATATAATGTAGGATTTTATGCAAATTTAAATTGGCTAACAGGGATTCTAGATGATGCGCGTTTAGACCAATTTCCAAAATGGGTAGCACAATGGAATACATCATGTGATTATAAAAAAGATTATGTAATGTGGCAATATACAAGTTCAGGAACAGTTGATGGAATTACAGGAAGAGTAGATATGGATTACTATTATAGATAATATTGAATTAAAAACATTGCGTTTTCTAAGTAAATTTGATATACTTATACCGTAAAAAAGGAGAAGATTATGGAAAAAAATACAATTACGGTCATTGTACCTTGTTATAATGTAGAAAAATATGTAGAAAAAAGCATAAAAAGTTTATTAAATCAAACATATCAAGATTTAAAAATTATTGCAATTGATGATTTTTCGATAGACAATACATTCGCAATATTAAAAAACTTAGAAATTCAAAATTCAGAAAAATTAAAAGTGTATCGTAATGATAGGAACAAGGGATTATCATATACACGTAATAGAGGTATTTCTTTAGCTGATACCTCTTATATTGCTTTTATTGACTCAGATGATTATGTTGATGAAAATTATTATGAAATATTAATGTCAAACATGATAGAAAAAAACGCAGAAATTGCAATTACAGATATACAATTAGTAAATGATAAGGGAGAAGATTTAGCTCCTGTTCAATTAGGTATTAATCCTGATCCTGAAGATATAAAAGAAGGAGCAATTGATACAGGAACTTCAGCTTCAGCATGTAACAAATTATTTAAAAAAGAAATTATTGAAAAATATTTATTTCCAGAAGGAAAAGTAAATGAAGATATTGCAACAACAATACCAGCAATTTTACATGCAAATACTATTTGTTATACAGATGCTACAAAATATTATTATGTACAAAGAGAAAACTCAATTCAAAATTCAACATTTTCAGAAAAACGTTTTGACATTATAGAATCTGTTGAATTAACTTTAGATAGAATAAAAGACACTGAAAGATATGAAACATATAAAACTATTATATTATATCATCAAATTTTAATGTTATATGTATATGTTATAACAGCTTTAAAAGGCTTTAAAAACAGGCAAAAATATTTAGCTATGTTTATTGAAAAAGAAGCTAACTTAAGAGTAGAAAATAACAAAGCATGTGTACAAAAATATTTAAATACACGTGGAAAGATAGGGAAAATATATTGGTATATTGTTATAAATCTATTAAAGTTAAAATCAGCAACATGTATTAATCTTTTACTTAGTTTGTCACATGGATTTTTTAAATTAAAGAATAAAACCGTAATAGGAAAAACTGTTACATTTTCAGATATAGTTAAAGAGGCACAAAAACAAAAAGAAAAGAAGAAATCAAAAATTTCTATTTCTGTTGTTGTTCCAAATTACAACTATGCTGACTTTTTACTAGAAAGAGTTTATAGCATTTTATACCAAACAGAAAAAATTAATGAATTGATTTTATTAGATGATTGCTCAACAGATTACAGTCATGAAGTTATTGATGAACTTGTAGAAAAATTACAACCATATATTTCTGTAAAAAAAGTATATAATGAAACAAATTCTGGAATTGCTTTTAAACAATGGCAAAAAGGATTTAACTTAGCTAGTGGAGATTATGTATGGATTGCAGAAGCAGATGATTATTGTGATAAGCACATGTTAAAAAAATTAGTAAAATGTATAAAAAAAGATCCAAATATTTCAATTGCATATGTTGATACAGCATTTATGGACAAGCAAGGTAAAGTCTTTTTAAAGTCTATTAAATCAGAAATTGATATTCGCAAAACTGGACATTGGAACCATTCTTATATTACAAGCGGAGAAAATGAATTACAAAACTATACATTTTTAAATTGTACAATTGCAAATGTATCTTCTGCATTAATTAAAAAAGGAAATTATGATAAGTATTTTGAAAAAGCTATTACTTTTCGTCAATCAGGAGATTGGGTATTATATGCAAATCTCATGAAATTAGGTGATGTTGCATATGTTAATAAACCATACAACTATTACCGTGTGCATGGTAATAATATAACAAGTACCATGAAAAAACAAAAACATTTAGAAGAGATTAAAAGAATACATCAAGATATGAAAGAATTAACAAGCATTACAAATTGGCATGAAAAAGAATTCCAAAAACGTTATGAATTTTTGACAAAAGTTTGGAATCTAGAAACAGGGAAGGAATAAAAATTGGAAAAACTAAAATCATTATTTAATCAATATAGAGAAATTATTAATTATTTGATATTTGGAGTTTTAACTACAATTGTTAACTTTGTATTATATACCATATTTGTAACTATTTTTCATATCGATTATATGATTAGCACAATAGTTGCTCAAATAGTCGCAATTATCTTTGCATATGTAACAAATAAGTTATTCGTATTTCAATCTAAAAATTTAACAAAAAAAGAATTAACACAAGAGATAATTTCATTTTTTACTTGTAGAGGAATTTCTTTATTACTAGATATGGGATTTATGTATTTATTTGTTGATATATTCCATTTAAATGAAGTAATTATGAAATTAGTGTCAAATATATTGATAATAATTGCAAACTATGTTTTTAGTAAATTATTTATCTTTAAAAGAGGTGAAACAAAATGAAAAAAATATCATTTGTAATACCAATGTATTGTGAAGAAAAAGTAGCAGATGAATGTTATAAAAGAGTAAAGAATGTATTAAATGAGCTTTCTAACAAATATGAACATGAAATTATAATAATTGATGATGGTAGTAAAGACCAAACATTACCAATATTAGAACAATTAGCTAAGCAAGATTTATCTTTAAAAATAATTTCTTTTTCTCGTAATTTTGGTCATCAAGCAGCTGTTACATGTGGTTTACAATATGCTTCTGGTGATGCAATTGTAATTATTGATGCAGATATGCAAGACCCACCTGAATTAATAAAAGAAATGTTAGAACTTTGGGAAGCTGGAAATGATGTTATTTATGGCAAACGAAAAAACAGAAAAGGAGAATCAGCATTCAAGTTATTCTCAGCAAAAATGTTCTATCAAATGTTAAATGCTTTATCTGATGTAGAAATACCAAAAGATACTGGTGATTTTAGACTAGTAGATAGAAAAGTAGTAGATGCTATTAACCAATTACCTGAACATAATAAATTTTTAAGAGGACTATTTAGTTGGGTAGGATATAAACAAATTCCTTTTGAATATGAAAGACAAGAACGCTTTGCAGGTAAAACAAAGTATCCTCTAAATAAAATGCTTAAATTAGCTTCAGATGGCATCATTGGTTTTTCAACAAAACCATTAAAACTTGTAGGAGCAATTGGAATAATGTCTGTTTGCATATCATTTATATTATTACTATATGCAATTGCCTCTTACATATGGAATTTAAATAACCTATCATCTGGATGGACTTCAATTATGGTAGCAATTACATTTTTTGCTGGAATTCAACTGCTATCAATATGGATTATTTCAGAATATATTGGAAGAATTTATGATGAATCAAAAAGAAGACCACAATTTATTATTAATAAAAAGATAAATATTAAGGAGTAAAAAATGGAAAAATTATCAATTATTGTACCATGTTACAATGAAGAAGAATCCGTAAAATTATTTTATCAAGAAGCTGAACGTGTTAAAGCACAAGATTTTCCTGATATAGAATTTGAATATATCTTTGTAGATGATGGTTCAAAAGATAAAACATTAGAAGAAATTAAAAAGATTTCAAGTGAAAATGAATGTGTTAAATTTATTTCTTTTTCCCGTAACTTTGGAAAAGAATCAGCTATTTTAGCTGGTTTAGATAATGCATCTGGTGACTATGTAACTTTAATGGATGCCGATTTACAAGATCCGCCAGCTTTATTGAAAAAAATGTATGATATGATTAAAAATGAAGGATATGATTGTATTGCTACAAGAAGAGTTACTAGAAAAGGAGAACCTCCAATTCGTAGTTTTTTTGCAAAATGTTTTTATAAATTGATAAATCATATTTCTGATGTTGAAATGGTAGACGGTGCAAGAGATTTTCGTTTAATGACAAGACAGATGGTAGATAGTATTATCTCTATGAGGGAATATAATCGTTTTTCAAAAGGTCTATTTGGCTTTGTTGGTTTTAAAACAAAATGGCTTGAATATGAAAATATAGAAAGAGTTGCAGGAAAAACAAAATGGTCTTTTTGGAAACTATTTAAATATGCAATTGAAGGAATTACAGCTTTTTCAACAGCACCTTTGATTTTTTCTTCTGTACTTGGATTGCTATTTTGTTTAATTGCATTTTTACTAATATTAGTAATTATTATAAAAACTTTAGTATATGGTGATCCAACAAGTGGATGGCCTTCTATGGTATGTATTATTGTATTTGTAAGTGGAGTACAATTATTTTCTTTAGGAATCATAGGTCAATACTTATCAAAAACATATTTGGAAGTAAAACATAGACCAACATATATTATTAAAGAAAAAAATATTGTATTTTCAGACAAAAAATGATAAGATATGTATGCAGAGGAGGAAATATTAGGTATGAAAATTCTAATCACAGGTGCAAATGGAATGCTTGCAAAATCAGTTATTAATAGAATTAAAAATGGAAATGAGTTAATATTAACAGATGTTGAAGATTTAGACATTACAAATGAAAACGCTGTTATGAAATATGTACAAGAAAAGCAACCTGAATACATTATTAATTGTGCTGCTTATACAGCTGTTGATAAAGCTGAAGATGTATATGAATTAGCAGATAAAATAAATGGTGATGGACCAGGAAATTTAGCAAAAGCCGCTAAATCAATAGATGCAACATTAATTCATATAAGTACAGATTATGTATTTGATGGAAACCTAGATGTTTCAAAATTCTATGTAGAAGATGATATTGTTGGACCAGTAACAGTTTATGGCAAAACAAAATTACATGGGGAAGAACAAGTAAAAAATAATACTGATAAATACTATATTTTTAGAACTGCATGGCTATATGGAGATGGAAACAATTTTGTTAGAACAATGTTAAAACTTGGAAAAGAAAATAAAGAGGTGTCAGTTGTATCTGACCAACATGGAAGCCCTACATATGCTGAAGATTTAGCAAATATAATTGCAGAAGCAATTGAAAAACAAATTCCATATGGATTATATCATTCAACAAATCAAGGTTATACTACATGGTATGAATTTACTAAAAAGATTTTTGAGTTTGCTAATATAAAATGTGAAATTAAACCAGTAACATCTGAAGAATTTATAAGACCAGCCAAAAGACCTAAAAATTCACAATTATGCAAAGATAAATTATTATCTCAAGGAATAAATATACCAACTTGGGAAGATGGACTAAAAAGATACTTACAAGTAGAAATTCAACAATAGACAGTACTATAAAATATTTAAATTTTGGTAGTAACGATTAAAAAACATATTATAATCCCTAATAAAAAGTTTTACAATCGTTATTATAATAAACAATCCCATACAGATAGTAAAGAGATTTTGTTCTCTTACTATCTGTAATATAAAAAAGAAACGAGGTTTACTATGAAAAAAAGAAAAGGAATTATATTAGCAGGTGGAAGTGGAACAAGGCTATATCCTTTAACTCTCGCTATATCAAAACAAATAATGCCAATATATGATAAACCTATGATTTATTATCCATTATCTGTATTAATGGAAGCAGATATAAGAGAGGTATTAATAATTTCTACCCCTAGAGATATTGTTGTATTCCAAGACTTATTAAAAGATGGTAGTCAATGGGGAATGCATTTTGAATATAAAATTCAAGAGAAGCCAAATGGACTAGCAGAAGCATTTATAATAGGTGAAGATTTTATTGGCAAAGATAATGTTGCAATGATATTAGGTGACAATATGTTTTATGGATCTCATTTACCAGAAATGTTAAAAAGGGCAAATGAGAGGGAAGAAGAATCTACTATATTTGGGTTTTATGTAAAAGATCCTAGAGCATATGGAGTTGTAGAAATTGATGAAACAGGTAGAGCAATTTCAATTGAAGAAAAACCTCAAAATCCAAAATCAAATTATGCAGTACCAGGATTATATTTCTATACAAATGATGTTATAGAAATTGCAAAAAATGTAAAGCCATCAGCACGTGGAGAAATTGAAATAACAAGTATTAATGATGAATATATGAAAATGGGAAAATTAGCAGTTGAAAAATTGGGTAGGGGTATGACATGGTTTGATACGGGCA
>CANQJY010000005.1 GCA_947624365.1 uncultured Clostridia bacterium | reverse complement strand
ATTCCTCCACCATCTTTTACTGATAAAATTTGTTGAATAACTCCTTTTCCATATGTTTTATTTCCTACAATTTTAGCTTTTCCTAAATCTTTTAATGCTCCTGCTAATATTTCTGATGCACTAGCTGTATTTTTATTTGTTAAAATCACAATTGGTACATCAATAATTGGGTCATTTTTTGATCTTTCTTCTCTTTCTTTTCCATTTTTGTCTACTTCATATAATAAAACACTATCTTTTTCTGCTATATAATCTGCTATTTCTAATGCTTGTGTTACTAGTCCCCCTCCATTATTTCTTAAATCTATAATTAAGTATTCAATTCCTTTTGATTTTAATTCTTCATATTTTGCTTTAAAATCTTCTGCTGTTGTTTCATCAAAAGAAGTAAATTCAATATACCCTATTTTATCATCTAAAATTTTTCCATCTACTGGATTAATTTTAATTATTTCTCTTTTTATTACAAATTCTTTTGTTTGCGTTCCTCTTAATATAGTTATCTTTACTTCTGTACCTTCTTCACCTTGTATATCATTTGATATTTCCGTAATATTATTTGATGTATATGTTTTATCATTTATGCTAATAATTATATCTCCTGGTAGAATTCCTGCTTTTTCTGCTGGTGAATTTTTTATTGGTGTTATTACTTTTACTTGATTTGTTTTTTCATCTTGCATGATATATACCCCAATACCAGTATAATTTCCCATAGTATCTTGCATATATTCTTCCATTTCATCTTTTGAAATATATTCTGTGTATGGGTCTTCTAATCCTTCAATATAGCCTCTAACTGCTCCTTCTTCTAATTTTTCTTCATCTATATCTCCTAAATAATATTCATCAATAATACTTTTGTATGTATTCAATTTTGTTGAAATATTACTCATTTCCCCATTTTTTATATAAGTATATAATCCTACTGTTGTTAATAAAAATGTAATAAATGCTGTTATTATAACTAACATAATAGTTCTATATACTCTATAAACTGTCTTTTTATCCAAATTTTATCATCCTTTCTATTATTTTCCAAACGAAGGGCGGATAATTTTTCCGCCCCTATTATATCATATGCAATTATTTTTTTGTCAATACTTATGGCAAATAATTTAATGGATTAACACGATTACTATAACCTCCTGGATATGTTCTTACTTCAAAATGTAAGTGAGGTCCTGAAGAATTTCCTGTACTACCTACTCTCATAATTTGTTGTCCTTGTTTTACTTGCTGACCTTGTGATACAGCAATTGACCCTGCTTGTCCATGTGCATATAATGTGTATAGACCATTAGTGTGTGCAATTATAATATAATTTCCATAACTTGTTGTAAGTGATTGTGTTAATGCAACAACTCCTGACGCAACAGCATATACTGGTTGTCCTGAAATACCACCAGAACCATAATCAACTGCACCATGAACACTTCCATTTGAATAATACCATTTTGTTGTAATTCTAGAATATGCAGATGGTACTGGATGAATAAATCCACTTGAACTTGCTCCTGAAACACTTACAGATGAACCATTTTGAGCTTGTTCTTGTCTTTTCAATTCTTCTATTTTACGTTGTAATTCAGCTTGATATGCTTGAATTTTTTGGTTGATAGCAACATTATCTCTTCTGATTTCATCAATTTGGGCTTGTAATCTTTGTTCTTCTTCAGATAGTTTTGATACTGTATTTTGTTTTTCTTTTTTTGTTGCTTCTAATTGGGCTGCTACTAATTGCTTATTTGTTTTTGCAGATGTTAGTTTGCTTTTACTTTCTTCTAATTCTCTTTTTGCATTTTCTATTTCTGTTTTTTGTTTGTCAATTTTATTTAATAAATCAACATCACACTCCGCAATTTCAGAAATGATATAGTAACTAGATATAAAATCTGTTACAGAATTAGAAGATAACAAAACATCTAAATATGTAGTTTCTCCAGCTTCATATAATGCAACTACTCTTTCTTCTAGCATTTTTTGTTGATTTTCATAATCTTTTTGTGCTTGTTCTAATTTTTTTGTTGTATCTTGTATTTTTGCATTTGCTTCTGAAATTTGACCATCTAATCCACTAATTTGAGTTTCATATTCATCTATTTTTGTATCCAATTCTGCTACTTGTTTAACTGTTTCATTTTTTAATTCTGTTACTTTTTCTTTTTCTGCTTCTGTTTGTTTTATTTTGTCTTTATTATTTTGTATTTCTTGATTACCTTGTTGTATTTGTGCATTTAATCCTGATTGATCAAGTGCAAATGCAATATTGGTACAACTTATTATGATTAAAATCAAAAGTATTCCTATTATTTTTTTACTAATGTTTTTCATTGCTACCTCCTTAGTTTACTGCGTTTTGTGTTACTGTATTTTCTGCTGTTGTATTTTGCTGTATATCTTCTTCAGAATTTGGTACAATTCCATTTGTGATATATGGCATTGGATTTGTAACAACTCCATTTTTTCTTACTTCAAAATGTGCATGTGGTCCTGTTGAATATCCTGTTGAGCCTACTTTTAATATAGACTGATTACGAGTTACTTGTTCTCCTACTTCTACTAAAATTTTAGATCCATGTGCATATAATGTTGAAATTCCACCACCATGATCTATAAGTACCATGTTTCCATATGCACTATTATATTCTGCTTTAATAACAATTCCATCATTTGCTGCAACAAAGTTTGCTCCCATTGGTGCTGATATATCAACACCTGTATGTAATTTATATACTTTTGTAATTGGATGTACTCTCATTCCATATTTTGAACTTATTGTGGTATATCCTGGTACTGGCCAAGCAAGTTCACCACCTATATATGCTGTATCAATTCCTTGTTTTGCAAGTTCTATAATTTGCATATTTATTTCTTTTAATGCTTGATTATATTCATCTATTTTTGCTTGTGTTTCTTTTTCTTGTTCAGATAATTGTGTTATATAATTTTCTCTTAATAATTTAGTAGTCTGCAATACTTTTGCTGTTCTTGTTTGTTTTTCTATAATTACTGCTAGTTCTTGTTTTTCCCTTTCCAATTTTGTTTTTGTATTTTCAATATTATTTTTTCTTTCTCCTATTGTATTTAAAATATCAGCATCATAATCTGCAATTTCTGAAATCACAAAATATGTAGAAATAAAATCAGATATATTATCAGACTTTAATAAAACATCTAAATATTGTGTATCACCAGCTTCATATAATGCAACAATACGCTCTTCAAAAACTTCTTTTTGTTTTTCATATTTTTCTTCTTCTATTTTTTGTGTTTTTTCTAGTCCTTCTATTGTTTGTTGCAATATTTGAGCTTGTCCTGATACTTCTTCCAATTCAGTTTCTGCTTGTTCTATTTTTTCATCTAATTTTTGAACTTGCTCTATATTTTCTGTGATATCTAACTGTATTCCTGAAAGTTCTTCACTCGCTTGATCAATCTGTTCTCTCATTTCTTTTTGCATAGTTTGTAAGTCTGTTGTATTATTTTCATTATCCACCGCAAATACAAATGTTGTTCCAAAACATATTGAGCAAACCAAAATCATACATAAAATCCTTCGCATTTGCTACTCCTTTACACTTTTAAATATTTTCTCATTGAAATAACACTACCTAATGCACCAATTCCAATTCCTAAAAGCATGTAAACAACAATAATTGATGATAACATGTCTCCAAACCCTACTAAACTCATACCTATCATTTTCATAAAAGATGCATTTACTAATTCTTGTGCAATGAAATTATATGTTCCTCCTACAATTACTATCGAAATTAAACTAGAGAAAATTCCGATAATCATACCTTCTACAATAAATGGCCAACGAATAAAATTATTTGTCGCTCCTACATATTTCATAATTGATATTTCTTTTCTTCTTGAATGTACTGTTAATTTTATTGTGTTAGAAATGATAAATATTGATATAATAATTAGTAATAATAAGATTGCACCTGTAAAAATACGAATTCCATTTGCTAATTTTACTAATGCTGTAATTGTCTCATCACTACTTGTAATTTTGGCATAATTTTCAATTTGTTTAATTTGTTCTTGAATTTCTTGGCTTTGTTCTAGGTTATTTATTTTTACCATATAAGATGCTTTAAATGCTTCTACATTAAAACCATCTAATACTCCTTTGTCATCTTTTAAACGTTCTTTCATAGTATTTAAACCTGCTTCTTTTGAAACATATTCTACTGTGCTAACTCCTTCTATACTTCTGATGTCTTCTCCAAATTTTTCGATTTCTTCTTGTGTTGCATCTACTTTTATAAATACTTGAAATCCTTGTTCTGATTTAATATCATCAACAAAATGATTAATATTTTCTCCTAAGATTAAGAAAATACCAAATATAATCATAGTGGCACACATAATTACTAATGAAGCACCTGTTGATTTTTTATTTTTAAATACATTACTAAATCCTTCTCCTACTAAATATCCTAATATGTTATATTTCATAATCATACCCACCTTTTTTGTCATCTCTTATAATATTGCCATTTTGTATATGGATAACTCTTTTTTTCATTCTGTCTACTATATCTTTTGCGTGTGTTGCAACAACAACTGTTGTTCCTCTCATATTAATTTCGTTTAATAATGTCATTATATCCCATGCTGTATCTGGATCTAAGTTTCCTGTTGGCTCATCAGCAATTAACATAGATGGTGCATTTACTAATGCTCTTGCTAATGCTACTCTTTGTTGTTCTCCTCCTGATAATTCATTTGGATACATCTTTGCTTTATTACTTAAACCTACCATAGATAATATCATTGGAACTTGTCTTCTAATATGCCTTGGTGTTGCTCTAACAATATACATTGCATATGCTACATTGTCATATACAGTTTTATCTGGTAATAATCTGAAGTCTTGAAATACAACTCCCATACTTCTTCTTAAATATGGAACTCGATTTGGTTTTAAATATGTTGTATCTTTTCCATTTATAATAATATTTCCTGATGTTGGTTCTTCTTCTTTTAAAATAAGTTTGATTAGTGTTGATTTTCCACTTCCTGAACTTCCTACTAGAAATGCAAATTCTCCCTTTTCGATAACAAAATTTGCATTTATAACAGCATCAGTTCCTGTATCATATGTTTTATTTACATTTCTAAATTCTATCATCGTTAACATTCCTTTCAACTTCTATGATACCAATAAATCGGCACTTTTGCAATACTTTTTTACAAATTTACAAACTGTTCTACAATATTATCTGCACTTATACCAAAATATTTCATTAATTCTGTCGCTTTTCCTGATTTTCCAAATGTATCTGGTATCCCTAATCTAATTAATTGTTTTGGGTATATTTCTGTTAATACTTCAGATATAGCACTACCTAATCCACCTATAATATTATGATCTTCTATAGAAATTAATTTTTTAGTTTCCTTTGCTGATTTTACAATGATTTCTTTATCAATTGGTTTTATTGTATGAATATCTATTACTCTAACATTAATTCCTTTTTGTTGTAATATTTCTTGAGCTTTTAAACCTTCTGCTACTGTTACACCTGTGCAAAAAATAGTTCCATCTGTACCTTCTCCTAATTGCACTGCTTTTCCTATTTCAAATGTTTGATTTTCTTCATAAATTATGTTTGTTGCTAATCTTGATAAACGTAAATAAACTGGTTTTTGTAATTTTGAGATTTCCTTAACAGCCCATTTAGTTTGCACATCATCACTAACTGACATAACAGTCATATTAGGAAGTGTACGCATTAAAGATATATCTTCTATCATTTGATGTGTTGCTCCATCTTCTCCTACTGTAATTCCAGCATGTGTAGCACAGATTTTAACTGGTAATTCAGGATAACAAATACTATTTCTAATTTGGTCATATGCCCTTCCTGCTGCAAACATAGCAAATGTACTTGCATATGGGATTTTCCCACAAGTAGCCAATCCTGCTGCTGTTGACATCATATCTTGTTCTGCAATTCCAATATCAAAAAATCTGTTAGGAAATTCTTTTGCAAACATTTCTGTTTTTGTTGCTCCTGCTAAATCAGCATCTAATACAACAACATTTGAATTTTGCTTTCCTAACTCTACAAGTGCTTCTCCATAACTTTGACGTGTTGCTTTTTTTTCTTCTTTCATATTTACCCCTCTCTGTCCCATTGGGGACGGTCCTTTTTTGGACAAAATGTCCAAAAAAGGACCGTCCCCAATGGGACAGGGAAAAAATTTTCCCTTTTTCTTAATCTAAGTATGCTGAGAATAAGAAGTTACCCATATAAACTTGGATACATGGTACTAATACTACTATTACAAAGAAGATTAATACAACACCTACAATTGAATATACAATTTGTGGTAACGCTTTCATAATCTTTGTCATAATGTCATCAATATCTATTTGCATGTATTCTACTAATTTTTCCATCATTTCAGTTAGGTCTGTTCTCATTCCTATTTTTAACATTTCTGTAATCATTGATTTACATAGCCCTGATTTTTCAAATGGTTCTATCCAAGATGAACCAATTAATATGTTATTAATTGATGTTTCTATCATAGCACGCATTACGTGATTTTTTACAACGTTTTTACTAACTTCCATTGATTCTTGTATACGCATACCATTTCTTAAATTTAAAAGCATTGCTTTCATTAATCTAGAGAAGTCTAATGCAAAAATCAATTCTCCAAAAACAGGAGCTTTATATTTAAAATAGTCAAAGTTGTATTTTCCTTTTGGCGTTCTAATATAAAGTATTCCTGCAACTGCTATACCAGCCAAAATCAGTACTGGTATATACCAAAATTTAATTGCTACATTCATTACATCTTGGAACCATAAAGTAATTGCTGGCAAAGTATCTTTTGTTCCCAATTCATCATACACATTTTGAATAGCTGGTATTGCTACTAATGTTCCTACAACCAACATAACAATTAATAATGCAAATTGAATTATATTTGGAATTAATATATTTCTTAATTTCTTATTAACTGCATTTGTATCATCCAAATATTTAACGGCTTGTTCTAGAGAATTTGTTAATGATCCTGATAATTCTCCTACTTTAATCATATTTACATAGATATATGGGAAAACATCTTCATAATATTCCATTGTTGTATACATGTTTTCACCAGATTCTACACCTACTAAAATATCTTCTATAATTTGCCTAAATATATAGTTTTCCGTACTATCAAGAAGTGTTCTTAATGCATGTATATTATTAAAGTTTGCTTTTTTCAATAAATAAAAATTTTGTGTGAATACTACTAAATCTCTTTGTGTTATTTTTTGAGTCTGAGCAAGATACATCTTTATTCTTTCTTTTGTAGAAGGTTTATTTGTTTCTTCAATTTCTGTTGTATTTAAAGATTTTAAGTATTCTGCTTCATTAATATTTTTCTTTTTCTTAGTATGTGGCTTTTTATGTAAATATGGTACTTTATTGATACTAATTGGTAACAAATCATTTTCTTTTAGCATATTAATTAAATTTTGCTTTGTTACTGACTCTACTTTGTTTTTAACAATTAAACCATTTTTTGTCATTGCTTTATAAATGTATACAGCCATAATTTACCTCCTGTTATTTTCCATGTTTAATTTTTAATTGCATAATTGTTCTGTTTAATATTTCTATATTTTTTTCTTCCAATTGTGCTTTTGCTTGTTCAAGTGTAATCTTATCACTTACAAATGCTTCTGCTAATGAATTAATAAGTCCTATACTTCCTTTATCAGCATTACTTTGAATTGCATCTTCTATTTCTGATACGCTGATTTTTTCTTTTCTTATAATACCAGCTACAATATTATCAACTACCATAACTTCTGGTAATAATACTAATTTTCCATCTCTTCCTTTTAATAATCTTTGTGATACAACTAGTTTTAATAAAGCTGATAATAAATATTTTATACTTGCTTGGTCACGAACTTCATAGAAGTTTATCATTCTGTCAATTGTTTCTGCACAAGATTTTGTATGTAATGTTCCTATTACCAAATGTCCTGATTCTGCCATTTCAATAGCGGCTTCCATTGTTATTTTATCTCTAATCTCTCCAATAACTAGTATGTCGCAGTCCTCTCTTAATGCATTTTTTACACCATCACTAAATGTTAATATATCTTGTCCTTTTCCTACTTCTTTTTGTACAATTAAAGATTTTTTAGATTTATGTCTAAATTCTACTGGGTTTTCAAGTGTTAGTATTTTTCTGTTTTGGGTTTCATTTATATCATTAATTAATGCATTTAATGTTGTTGTTTTTCCTGAGTTTGTTTTTCCTGTTACTAACATCAATCCTTGTGTTTGTTGTGTCATTCTTCTAACAATATCTGGTACACCTAATTCTTCAAATGATGGTAATTCATTTTTTATTAACCTTAGAGTACATAGTGGTATATCAAAAGAATTTGATATATTTACCCTAAAACGTATTCCTTCATATTCATATGACATATCTAATTTTCTTGTATCGTGAAATACTGTATCTTTTTCAAGATTTCCTCTTACTAAATAGTCATATATTTCGTTCATATCATCTGGTGTTAAAACTTCTGAACCTTCTAATGGTATTAACTCTCTTGCAATTCTCAACATTGGCTTGTTTCCACAGATTAAGTGAACATCAGATGCATCCTTTTCAATTACTTTATCTAATATTTTATCCATATTTACCATAGGTTTTCTTCATCCTTTCTTTTGTTAATATAATAGTATTTTATTATTAAGTTCATCTAATGTAGTAATACCATCTAATACTTTCCTCATACCATCTACTACAAGTGGCCTATATCCTAATTCTAGTGCTTTACTTCTTATTTCCATATTAGATGCACCTTGTACAATTAATTCTCTTATTTCGTCTGTAATATCTAATATTTCGAATATACCAATTCTTTCGTAAAATCCTGTATTATTGCAATACTTGCATCCAACAGTATCATATGTTTTCTTTCCTTCAAAATTAATTTCTTCTCCATATCTGTTCATTAATTTTGTCATGATTTCTTTTTCTTCTTGTGTGAAATCTCTTTCTCTCTTACATTTAGGGCAAACTTTTCTTACCAATCTTTCTGATACTGATGTTGCTAAAATACTTCCTATGTCATAATCAGATACTCCTATTTTTCTTAAACGATTTATTACTTCTATACTGTCAATTGTATGGATTGTTGACAAAACATAATGTCCTGTTTGTCCAGCTTGTATTGCAATTTCTGCTGTTTCTAAGTCACGTATTTCTCCTACTAAAATTACATCTGGGTCCTGTCTTAAAACAGTTCTTAAAGAGCCTGAAAATGTTGCTTTTGGTCCTATTTCAATTTGATTTAATCCATTTATACGAATTTCTACTGGATCTTCTATAGTGGTAATATTGATTTCTGGTTTATTTAAGTAATCAATAATACTGTATAATGTTGTTGTTTTTCCTTCTCCTGTAGGTGCTGCTATAATTGTTATACTATTTTTCTTATTAAAGCTTTTTCTAACACTTTCATCATCACCTGGATATCCTAATTCAAATATGCTTCTAACATCTGTATTTTTCTTTAATAATCTTAGCACAAATTTTTCTCCATATATATTTGGTTGAGATGATACACGAATATTATAATTTTCATAAGATGTAATTCTTCCATCTTGTGCTTCTTGTTTTTCTTGATGCATATTTGAAATTGCTTTTAATCTTCCTATTAGTTGTGATTGTTTTTCTATTTTTATTGCTGCTGCTGTATATAATTCTCCATCAATACGATAACGAACTCTAATTTCATTTTGTAATGGTTCAATATGTATATCACTTGCACGTCTTTCTATTCCTGTTTTTATAATATTGTCTACTAATCCTGTTGTTGATGTGCTATCTATGTCTTCAATATCTTCTACTATATTTCCCTCTAATGATGCTAGCACTTTATCTATTTGTTGTGAAAATGTAACATAAGGATCCATAATTAATCCCTTATTTAAGACTAAAAGACGCACAGCCTCCATCTTTCTAGTATCAAAATTATTTGGAAAACATACTTTAAGTTTTCCATTTGAAACATCAAATGGAATTGCTTTATCTTTTTTGGCTACATCTTTTGGAATATAATCTGTTATATTAATTTTAATAAGATTACTTGTTAATAAAATTCCCTTTGCTCCAACAATTTCTGCAATTGCATTAATTAATGTTGTTGGTTCACAAACATCTAATTCATATAATATGTCTCCTATTTTCATATTAGGATTTTCTTTTTGAAATTGTAATGCTCTTTCTATGTCGCTTTCTTTTACAACTCCCATTTTTACTAATTCTACACCCATAGGTTGTTTTCTACGTATATCCATATATTTGTTTCTCCTTTCTTTTGTACCCTCTTTTATATTATATAATATTTTTATTTTTTTTTATAGTCTTTTTCGTAATTACCAATAATTACATATAAAATGTTATTGCATTATCATTTACTCTTACAAAATCTCCTGCTTTAAAATAGACTGTAACTGTTTTTCTTTCGAATTTATCTTTTCCATAAATAAATTGGCATAAATCTACATCTTCACAAATAGGTATTTGATTTCGATAGATTATTTTATTTCCTTGAGAATATTCATATATATTTCCATTTGAAAATTGAATATAGTAAATTTTATCTCCTTGAGCATCTTCCATTTCTTTTGCTGTTAATACCTCATTCCCTTGTTGTTCAATGTCTTGTACAAAATAACTAGCAAACTCAATATATTTACTATTATTTCTATCTTCTCTTAAATTTGTAAGCATTGTATGTCTAAAATATCCTGTAACTACAGAAAGTAAAGATACCACAACAATTGCAACAATAACATATACAATAATACTTGCAGTTGTAATTCCTTTTTCTCCTCTCATGCTATTCCTCCTTAGTTCTAATAGTAGATAATGTTACATTTTTTTCCTGATCATTTTGTTGGTATGCTATAGTTACTGTGATTTTCTTTAAGATTTCAGGTTCTTTGTCAAAATTTTGCCCTAGTTCTGTATAATCTTCTACTGTAATTGTTTGATAATATGGTGTTGTATTTCCATCTTTATCTTTAATATATCCATCTTGTAATTCAGGTACATTTTGTATTTTATTTGTTCCTTTAGCCGGAAGAACACTAAAATCTTGTCCCTTTGCCATTTCAATTGCATTTATTGCATAATACATTGCTTCTGCTTCACGTTCTATTGTTTGACTGTCTTTTCTAAGTGTATCTGATGCAACAATAAGAATTGTAATAAATATTGTAATTAAGATAACAGCTACTATAATGTCTGCTGATGTTATTCCTTTTTCGCTACTAAATTTTTTTTTCATCATAAAACCTTCCTCTTAATTATAGAAAATACTGTTGTACTGCTAAAATATATATTAAAAATGAAATATTTGAAATTCCTAACATATATCCTATTTGCATTTTTTTATAAAATTTTTCTTTTTTAGCTTTTATTTTATTTTGAATTGTTTTTATTAATAAATATATAAATGAAGCTAATAATACAGTAATTATACTTTCAAATACTATATATTCTCCTGTAAATATGCACATTGTAATAATAGTAAGTATAATACCATATACATATGTATTTTTTGCATATTTTCGTAGAGTTATATTATCTAACAATAATATGACTGCATACAATATTAAATATATGGCATATCTATAAATACTAGTATGTACTATTATGTATAGATATATCATATACATAATTGATATTATTATTCCATAATAACTTATTCCTTTATATATTTGTCTATTATCTTTATCTGTACCTGCTATTAAAACAACAAATGTAAAATACAATATTAAAAATGAGAAGTCTAATATTTTTGCAATTGTTAAATTTTGTAAATTAAAATTTATTAAATGCGCAAATATTACAAAAAGTAGTCCTGATATAAGTTCTATAATAAAATATCTTGGACGGATTTTTTCTTTACAATATCTACATTTACCTTTTAAAAAGATATAACTGAATAATGGAATTAAGTCTAAAAAGCTTAATTTATGTTGACAATTTGGACAATATGAATGTGTATGTGTAATGTCTTGTTTTTTTGGTATACGATAAACTGCTAGTGTGTAAAAACTTCCAAATACAATTCCTATTATAAATATAAATAAATAAAATATGTAATCCATTATACTTCCTTCTCTTTATTTTTAAACTTTTAGGCATATACATTTTTGTATATGCCTAAAGTTTCTTTGTTTTTTATATTATTTCTATGCTGATGGTTCTGTTTTTTCTGACCAAGTAACTAATGTTGCTGAGTTTCCATCTTTTTTAAGTTCTATTTGAATATATGCATCTTTACCTGTAAGTTCAACTTCATTCTTGTCACGATTTACAACACCTTTTAATCTAATAAATACGCTATCTAAACTATCGTTATATTGAGAAGAAGAATCTGTTGGTGTAACTAATTTCGCTTCTGTTCCTTCCCCATCATATATATCTGCAACTTCTGTAAATTCTTTATCTTTTTCCAATTCTTTAACTATAAAAGATACTGGTGACATTGTTCCTACTGTATTATCTACATATTTTGCATCATAAAATGCCCCCATTGCTACATTAAATGATAATACAACTTGCTCTTCTTTTGTTCCTGTTGTGTTTGCATTTACTGCTTTAGAACTTCTTGTTAATAATCCATTTTCACCTGCAAGAGATGCTATTGTTACTCCTGCTAATATTAATAATACTATAATTGTAATTACTAGTGCTACTAGTGTTATACCTTTTTGATTTTTTCTCATTTTTCTTACCTCCTATATTTATTCAGTTTCATCAGACCATGTAACTAATGATGCTGAATTTCCATCTTTCTTTAGTTCTATCTTTATATGTCCTTCTTCGCCTGGAAGTTCAACTTCATTCTTATCACGTTGAACTACACCTTCTAGTTTAATCCAAACACTTGGTAATGCAGGATCAACTTCACTACCAGGTGCTATTTCAGTTGAACATGCTTCTTCTTTAAATATTTTTGCTACTTTTGTAAATTCCTTGTCTTTTAACATTTCCCCAACTATATAAGAAACTGGAGATGTCGTTCCAACAGTATTGTCCACATATTTTGCATCATAAAATGCTCCCATTGCTACATTAAATGATAATACAACTTGTTCTTTCTTTGTTCCTGTTGTGTTTGCATTTACTGCTTTAGAACTTCTTGTTAATAATCCATTTTCACCTGCAAGAGATGCTATTGTTACTCCTGCTAGTATTAATAATACTATAATTGTAATTACTAATGCTACTAGTGTAATACCCTTTTGATTTTTTTTCATTTTTTTACCTCCTAAATTTATTTAACTTTTTTCATAAGTTACTCTTACAAAATTTTGCTATTCATAAAAATAGCTCCGTCTTATTTTCCCCCTTTTCTTTTGAATATATATATTGATGTACTTATTCATATTGAATAAGTAATAATAATAACAAATTTATTTTGTGCCTTTATCTGGATAGTAATTAGTACTTGTAGAATTATTGTTTTGGTTTGAAGTGCTTCCTGAATTTGAGCTTGTTCCCGTATTAGTACCACTTGTTGAACTTCCGGATGCAGTTCCAGAGTTTTGGTTGTTAGTTGTTCCTGCTGTTTCTGTAGTTGTATTAGTTTCAGGGTTTGTGACATCTTCAAATGGGTTTTTTCTTCCTGCTTTATATTCATTAATTCTTTGGTAATTTTTTAAATCTGTTGAAGTAACTTCATATGTTAAAACTACTTCTTCATCACTCACTGCTTTTTCCTCTTGAAGTGCTGATTTTATTTCATCTGTTACCGAATAAGTTATTTTTTCTGGAATAACTTTATTTAATGGTACATAATCATACAATAAAATACCTAATAGTAAAATAACTGCAATTACTAATAATAAAATTATGATTATTTCTTTAAAAACGCCTTTTGACATATAAATCTCCTTTTCTATTAACCAACAGTATCTGTGGTTTCATTTTTAGTATTTTTTCTAGTAACATCTGTTACTGCACCATTAATGGAATCTATTAATGATTTATTTGTTGTTTCATTATCTTCTGCATTCTCAGCACCTTCTTCAGTGTCCTCTTTTTCTACTTGAGGTAAAATTCCTTGTATTGCAATATCTTTAGTTTCAAATGTTGCCTTTACACTAGCTCCACCATCTACTGGTGTCATTTTAAAATTTTCAATTCTAAATCCTAATTCAGAATCATCTTCTAAATCAGAAATATATAGTGAAACTCCTACATAACTTCCTGTTACTTCAAATTCTATATTATAATAATTGAAATTTTCTGTTTCAGTAGCTTGTAATGTTCCGTTTTTAAAAACAAATTTTGCATCTAGTCCTTCATCTGTTGCTAATGTTCCAATCCTTGTCCATAATTTATCTATTGTATATTTTTGTTTTTGAACTGCTGTTGCTATTTCACTTTCTGTACTAACAGCTACCATATCTTGATATGTTTCTTTTTCTGTTTTCATATCTTTTATGTCTTTATTTATTTCTAGTATTTTATTAGGATAATCTGTACTTACAAGTTTTGTTGCTTCTGTTACCTTTTTGTCCAATTTTGCATCTTCAGATTTTATCTCTTGTATTCCTAATATAGAAAAGCTACCTATGTGTATTCCTTTTAGAATTGTAAATACTGTTAATACACATATCAAAATAATCATCATAGAAATTAATAATTTTTTCATGGTAAATCACCTTCTATCGTTACAGTGATAACATCACTTGTTTTTTGTCCTGATGTTGAAATAACCTCTGTTAAAATAACATCTGTTTTTATGCTTCCTATTAAAAACGCAATTTGCTCATATCTTGGAGATTCCACTGCAATTCTTATGTGGTTTCCTTCTGTGTTTTCTATAGAATTAATTTTTACATCATTTGGTATAACATTCATTAATTGATTTAACAATCCTGGTATTGCGCCTCTTACTCTGTTTTTCTCATCAATTTGCTTACTAATTTCCTGTAGATTTTCTATTCTTTTTGTATAATCATTTTTTACTTTTTTAATTGTGTTATCATCTTTTTCTATTAATGCTATCTGATTTTTTGAATTTGTAATTGATTGATCTGCTTGTGTTCCTTTATATTCAAATCCTTTTTTGAGCACTAATGAAAATCCACTATATACAATTAGTAAAATTAATATTGCAGTAGCAACATTTAACATCTTCTTTTCTAAAGAATTTAATGGTAATTTTAAATCATTTGTAAATAGAGTTTCTTTTAATTCGCTAATTTCTTTTGGTCCAATTTCAATCTTTAGAAAGTCTTTTATTTTGCTATTTGATGTTTTTTTGAAGTTCATTCCAGAAACGCCTTCGCCTAATCCCATCAATGCAATAGCAATTGCTGAATTGACTTCTATATAGTCTTTAATGTTAATGTCTGCAGTTCTTGTTACAAACCCAGGTTTTAATATTTCACATTTAACACTTTCTAAATATTCTTGGAAATACAAATCAATATTGTTTATTAAGGCTGCTGTACCTGTTATATATACACTGTCAATTTTTTCAATACTTTCGTTGATTGTTTTTTGTACTTGTCCAACAATTGGATATAGTACAGGCATAATTTCTTCTAAATATCCTGCTTGTTCTTCTGTTAATTCTCTTCCTTCTGAAGTATAAATTGTTGTTTCCTTACACATTTCGTATGCTTTTGCATATGAATTTTCTTTTAAATTTATTTTATCTAAGAAATCGCTACTTCCTTGTTCTAATGTTTTTACATCAAAAACTTTTTTGTTTATTATTGTAGTAATTGTTGTATGATCTTCTATATTAACTATAATAGAATTTTGTTTTTTTACTGCTTCTGATACATTTGCTATAGCTATTGGTAATGGAAATACTCCTGTTAATCTATATCTTTCGAAATATTGCATTCTTTTGTTTAGTTCTAGTTTATTATCTGTAACAAATATAACTTTTAATCTCTGTTTATCTTCAAAATTTTCAACAACAGCATATCTTGTTTCAAATACATTTGGATTATAGCCATTATCTGAACAAAAAGATTCAAATTCAGTTTGGATTGCTCTTTCTAAGTCATTTTTGCTAAGCAAAGAAAACATCTCAAAATATTGATAATTTTCTTCAGATAGGCTAATACAAATTGGTATTTTATAACTATATGTTTCTTCTATAATTTGTTTGATACCTTCTTCAATTTTATCATAAAATTTTACCCCAAAAGTTTCTACCTTTTTACCGTCTTTTTCTTTGGTAACTTTAGCATATTTGATTAAATTTTTTTCGATATATAAACCTAAACAACTTGCCATTTTCTTTGCTCCTTACTTTTATATATAGCTATGATTTGCATCTTCTTATCAAAACATACTACTTTTATTTTCTTTCTTTTGTAATTTATTCTATTTTTATCATTTATATTTTATCGTTTTTGACCAAAATGTCAATTGTTTTAATCAAAATGTAATGCAATTGTAATATGTATGTAATATTATTTTTTTGATAATTTAGCAATAAAAAATCCATCTTGCTTATTTGTGGGTAAAATTTCTAGTATTACATCTTTATTGCAATTTTTTTCAATATAAAATTCTGTGTTTTTTTCTAAAAATGATTGTATCACATTTTGGTTTTCTTCTTTTAAAATGCTACATGTAGAATAAACTATACTTCCACCTGATTTTACATATTTCGCACATGTTTCTAATATTTGTTTTTGTATTTCGACAATTTTTTGTATGTCTTCTGGATTTTTTTGCCATTTAATGTCTGGTTTTCTTTTTATAACACCAATTCCTAAGCATGGAACATCTAATAAAATTTTATCAAAACTTTCTTTATATTTAGAATAATATATACTTGCATCTTTTTCTTCTGTATGTATTATTTTTATTCCTAATCTTTTTGCATTTTCCTTTATTAAATTTGTTCTATGTTCATATATGTCCCATGCTTCTATTCTTCCTCTATTTCCCATTAATTCTGCTATATATGTGGTTTTTCCACCAGGAGCAGAACATGCATCTAAAATATTTTCTCCTGATTTTGGTTGTAAATAATATACTGCTAATCCTGCTGATATATCTTGTACTGTTAAATAACCTTTTTGGAACAAATCTAATTGTTCAATATTTTTAATTCCTTCTAATATATAGAAATCTGAATTTATTTCACTATTTTGGAACTTTATTTTATTTTTTGTCAAACTTTCTTCAAATGTTTTTTTGTCAATTTTTAAATTATTTCTCCTAACAGAAATATTTGGTCTTTCACTTAATTCTTTACAAATACTTTCTACTTCTTCTATGTTTTCTCTTTCTTTTATTAGTTGCTCTACTATCCATATTGGCATAGAATACATTTTAGAGATTCTTTCAATTGGGTTTTCTATTTGCGTGAATTCTATATAATCTTCTTTAGTTACTTTTCTTAAAATTGCATTAACAAAATTAGCACTACTGATATGCCCATATCTTTTAGATAAATTTACACTTTCATTAACTGCTGCAGATTTTGGTATTCTATCTAGCCAGATAATTTGATATATTCCCATCCTTAATATATTTATAATCCATGGTGATATTTTTTTTATTTTAACTTTTGAATATTTTGAAATAATTGCATCTATTGTTAATTTCCAATTAGTAACACCATATGTAATTTCTGATATTAATCCTTTATCTTTTGTTGTCAATTCTTTATTTTCTTTTAGCATTTGATTTAATGCAATATTAGAATATGCTTGTTCTTTATCAACTTTATATAATACTTTTAATGCTATTTCTCTTGTTTTATCTATCATAATTATTTTCACTTCCTATTTAAATTATTTTGATTATTGTATCATTTTTATTTTTGATTGTAAATTATTATTAATCATATTATGTGCAGATTTTATAAATCAAATTTGTATATTTTTTCAAAAAACGGTAAAAATATTATTAAAATATTTTGGGAGGTAAAAATATGGAAATAGAAAAGCACTTGATAATTACAGGAAATTCAAATGTTTCATGGAAGGATGCTATTGTAAAAGCAATTGAAGAAGCTTCTAAAACAATTGATTATTTATCAAATGTAAAAATTTTAAATCAATATGCAAAAATTGATGGTAATAAAATTGCTGAATATTTTGTTGATTTAGATTTAAGTTTTGTTTTGGACTTAAATCGAAAGGAGGAAAATTGATGAATTCTAATTCTTCTAATCCTATTGAAAGTAAGCAAAAATATCAGCAATATGTTGATAAAAAATCTCCAAATTCGCCTATTTGGAAAAATTGCTTTAACGCTTTTTGGGTTGGCGGTTTGATTTGTACAATTGGACAAATTATTTCTAATATTTGTAAAGAACGTGGATTAGATACAACAACATCTGGAACTATTGTTTCTATTATATTAATTGGTATTGCAGCTTTTTTAACTGGTTTAAATTTCTTTAATAAAATTGGTAAATTTGCTGGTGCAGGTTCTCTAATTCCTATTACAGGTTTTGCTAATTCTATTGTTTCTCCTGCTATGGAGTATAAATCTGAAGGATATGTTATGGGTGTTGGTGGTAAAATGTTTACAGTTGCAGGTCCAGTATTAGTTTTTGGTATTTCTGCTTCTATTTTAGTTGGGCTTGTCTACCTAATATTTAACACTCAAAGCATTACTTTAGTGTAATCATTTGTCCATGTGTCCATTTGGGGACGGTCCTTTTTTGGACATTTGAAACAAATGTCCAAAAAAGGACCGTCCCCAAATGGACACATGGACAAGTTAGAATGGAGATGATATTTTTGAAAAAATTAGGTAAACAAACAATTCAATTTGATACCCCTCCTACAATTTTGGAATGTGCAAGTATTGTAGGTCCAAAAGAGGCTCAAGGTCCTCTTGCCAAATATTTTGATCAAACTTTAGATGATGAATTTTGGGGTGAGAAAAGCTGGGAAAAAGCAGAAAGTAAAATTATCAAAGAAACGGTTAATACTGTGGTTAGTAAATCTGGTGTTCCTTCTGAACAAATTGATTGTTGTTTTGCAGGAGATTTGCTAAACCAATGTATTTCTTCTAGTTTTGGACTTCGTGAATTAAATATTCCTTTTTTTGGTGTTTTTGGTGCTTGTTCTACATTTGTAGAATCTTTGTCTCTTGGTAGTATATGTATTGAATCTTACGCTAATAATGTACTATGTGCTACTTCTAGCCATTTTTGTAGCGCTGAAAAGCAATTCCGTTTTCCATTGGAATTGGGAAATCAACGTCCACCAACTTCACAATGGACTGTAACTGGAGCAGGTGCTACAATTTTAACAAAATCTGGACAAGGTCCTTTTGTTACTTGTATTACACCTGGAAAAATTGTGGATATGGGAATTAAAGATGCTAATAATATGGGAGCTGCTATGGCACCTGCTTTTGCCGATACTGTTATTGCTCATTTTTTGGATACTGGTCGCTCTCCAAATTATTATGATGCAATTATTAGTGGTGATTTAGGATATATCGGTAAAGATATTGCTATTGATATTTTACGTTCACAAGGATATAATGTTAAATCAAATTATAATGATTGTGGTGTATTGATTTTTGATAAAGCTTCACAAGATACTCATGCTGGTGGTAGTGGTTGTGGATGTTGTGGTAGTGTGTTTTCTGGATATTTGTTTAAACAACTACAAGAAAGGAAAATTAAAAAATTATTGCTTGTTGCAACAGGTGCATTAATGAATTCAACAAGTTCGCAACAAGGTGAAAGTATCCCTGGAATTGCACATGCAATTAGTATAGAAGTGTGAAAGGATGAAAAAGTTATGGATATAGATTGGATTCAAGTTTTTAATTGGATGTCTCTTTTAAAATGCTTTGTTGTTGGTGGTGCTCTTTGTGTAATTGGTCAAATTCTAATTGACAAAACAAAATTAACACCTGCTAGAATTCTAGTTATTTTTGTAACAACTGGTGCTATTCTTGGTGGATTAGGTGTTTACAAATATCTAGTAGATTTTGCTGGTAGTGGTGCTACTGTACCATTAACCGGTTTCGGATATAATTTAGCAAAAGGTGCAATTGAGGGCGTACAACAATCTGGAATTGTTGGTGCTTTTACAGGTGGTGTAAAGGCTTCTGCTGGTGGTATTGCTGCTGCTGTATTTTTTGGATATATTGCTTCTTTAATTTCAAAACCAAAAATGAAAAAACAATAATATAAAAATAAAAAGCCCTTGATGGGCTATTTATTTTACTTAAAATATTATGCTTTTTTTGCAACTTCTACAATTTCTGTAAATGCTTTTGGATCAGATATTGCTAAGTCTGCAAGCATTTTTCTGTTTATAGCTATATTAGCTTTTTTTAGACCTGCTATCATTTTGCTATATGTTGTTCCATTCATTCTTGCAGCTGCATTAATTCTAGCAATCCATAATTTTCTAAAATTACTTTTTTTATCTTTTCTTCCTACATAAGAATATGATAATGATTTTAATACTGCTTGATTTGCATTTCTAAAACGATAGTGTTTTGCACCATAATATCCTTTTGCTTGTTTCAATATTTTTTTATGTCTTGCTCTTGTTGTTCTAGCTGTTTTTACTCTTGCCATTTTTATTCACCTTCCTTAATTCGATTATCCACCATATGGTAGTAATTTTTTGATTGTTTTTTCACATGATTTATCAGCATAAGCATCTTGTATTTTTCCTGATTTTCTTTGTCTGCTTGTTTTATTTGCTAATAAATGTCTTCTATTTGCTTTTGTTCTTTTTACTTTTCCTGTTGCTGTTAATCCGTATCTTTTGCTAGCGGCTTTATTTGTTTTTAATTTTGCCATTGTTTTTTCCTCCCTTTCGTTTTTGTTATGCTTTTTTTGCTAAAATTGTAAACATATTTCTGCCTTCTAATTTTGGTTGTTTTTCAACAACACTAATGTCTTCAAGTTCTTGTATAAACTTATTTAATACAAGTTCCCCTGATTTTACATTGTTAACTTCTCTACCTCTAAAGCGAAGTGTAATTTTTACTTTATTTCCAGATTCTAAAAATTTTCTGGCATTTTTTGCTTTAAATGCAAAGTCATGCTCTTCAATGTTTGGAGTAACACGTAGTTCTTTTATTTCTAAAGTTTTTTGTTTTTTCTTTGCTTCTTTTTCTTTTTTTGATTGTTCAAATTTGTATTTTCCATAATTCATTATTTTACAAACTACAGGTTTACTATTTGGGGATACTAGCACAAGGTCTAAATTTTTTTCTTCTGCTAATTCTAATGCTTCTCTTGTTGGCATAATACCTAATTTTTCCCCTTCTACTCCTATCAGTTGAACTTCTTTTTCTCTGATTTGACCATTTATTGGTAATTCTTGTTTAATTGTGAAACACCTCCATATATAAAAAAATGACTTGTATGTTACAAGTCAATTCATCAAACCATAAAAAAAGAAAATCATAAATAATTGTGTATTTACGTATTTTTAACCTTTTTCCTGCGGATAAGGTGAGAAGTTTGATGCCTTCTTCTTGTAACAATGTTATTATATCATATTTTTTTTATTTGTCAAGTCATTTTTATTAATTTTTTAATGTATTTATCAAATCTTTTAATCCATCCTCTGCTAACTCATCTTCTTGATATATTATCCAAATATGTCCGGCTGTTTCATATTCTTTTATTTTAATGTCAATTCCAATATTTTTAGCATTTTCTGATAATAGTTTGACATCTGGATTTAGAATATCATATGTACCTGTATAAATTATTACATTTTTTAATTTGTCCAATGGGCCATTAATCGGATTAACCAAATAATTTTCCATTCCATCTAACCCAGCATAAGCAACTCCAGCTACCTTTAGAGCCTCTTTATTTAAATCTTTATCATATTTTTCAATATTTTCAATTTGAGGATTTGACATAGTAACATCTAACCATGGAGATATTAAAATTAATTTACTTGGTACTTGTATTTCCTCTTCTCCTAATTTTTCCTCCAATGCTAATGCTAATCCTCCACCTGCTGAATCTCCCATCATTATAATTTTTTCAGGTGCTATTTTATTTATGATTTCTTGATACATTGGTACGACCATTTCAAATACATCTTTATAATTGTATTTTGGTGTTAATGGATAATCTGGTACAATTATGGAATATCCTGTTTCTTGTATAATTCTATCTAAGAAATTCCAATGTGCTTCTGTCATTTCTGCCATATATGATCCGCCATGAAAATATAATATATACTTATCACTTTCCACTTGGTTTGGTTGAATTACAAATATAGACCTATCATTATATTTTGATATTTGTACGTTATATTTTTCTTCTAATGTTTCTGGTGCTTTTGATTGGCTGTTTATAAAAAGGAAATATATCATAATTGCTAATAAAAAAAATATTATTATTGAAATACATATCATTGCCGTTTTCTTTTTCATTTTTTTGCTCCTTAATATAGATTATCTTCATTTGAGTATAAATGTTTTTCCTTGTTTTGTCAACTTTTACCAATTTAGATGATTGAAAAAATTGCAATACCTATTGTTTGGATTATAAATAAATTAAGTAAATTTGATGTTAATAAATTATTTGTTGCTTCTACAACACCTAATATTTCATTATTTTTATTATAGTGTTTTTGCGATTCAAAAAAAGTAATTAGTTCTGGTATACTTGTTGTAATTCCTAATAAAATTCCTATTATTGTTTGAGAAATTTCAAAATGATTTGCTAAAATTTCTATTGTTTCTCCCAATAAATCTCCTATTACAAATAATACTATACTTGTAGATATTAAAATAACAATATATAAAATAGTTTTTCTAGTCTTTCCCTTTTCTTCTTTTTGTTCTTCTTCAATTTCTTTTTCCAATCTTTGTTTTTCATCTTGTAAATATAGGTTATGTGCATTATTGTTAATATAAATGAATAATAAATATAACAAAATAAAAATTGGAATAATATATAAATTTAATTCAATATTTAACAATAGCAAAATAATTGGTATCATTATTGTTAAAATCACTAGTATCATATCTATAATAATTGCTATATTTCTAAAAGCTCTTCTATTTTTATTCCATATTACAGATGCTAAATACTGTAAAAAATTTATAATATTAGAACTCAAAATATTATATACACTTGCTCCCATTAAACCTCTCATACTTGATATAGTAATTGTTAATAATTCTGGTACTGATGTTGCTGCGCCAGCAATATTTCCAACTGTTTTTGCTTTTAATTCCAAATTTTCTGCTAATTTTCTAAGTGTTGTTACTAGTACATACTTTGAAATAACAATAATTCCACCTGTATATATTACAAATTTAATCAATTCATAAAACATTGTATTCCTCCTTTTTTATTTTGTCCAATTTATTGCTATTTATGAAAATTTGGTATATAATATGGTTGTCCATTTTGGGACGGTCCTTTTTTGGACATTTGTCCCAAAATGTCCAAAAAAGGACCGTCCCAAAATGGACAATGGACAAAATATGGAGGTTGTAAGATGATTGATATTAAATTTTTAAGAGAAAATCCAGATATTGTGAAAGATAATATTAAAAAGAAGTTTCAAGACAATAAATTAGTTTTAGTTGACGAAGTTATTGAACTTGATAGTAAAAGTCGTAAGGCAAAATTAGATGGTGATAATTTACGTGCAGAAAGAAAAACTTTAAGTAATCAAATAGGCGATTTAATGAAAAACGGCAAAAAAGACGAAGCTGAAAAAATAAAAACTCAGGTTCAAGAAATTAATAAAAAATTGGAAGAAAATGAAGCATTAGAAAATACTTATTCTCAGGAAATCCAAAATAGAATGATGAAAATTCCTAATATCATGCATGAGTCTGTTCCTATTGGAAAAGATGATACAGAAAATGTTGAAATCCAAAGATTTGGTGAGCCTGTAGTTCCAGATTATGATATTCCTTTTCATGGAGATATTTTAGAAAAACTAGGAGGCTTAGATTTAGACAGTGCTAGACGTGTTGCAGGTCAAGGATTTTATTATTTAATAGGAAATGTAGCAAGACTACATTCTGCTGTTTTAACATATGCAAGAGATTTCATGATTAATAAAGGATTTACATATTGTATACCACCATATATGATTAGAAGTGATGTTGTTACTGGTGTTATGAGTTTTGAAGAAATGGATGCTATGATGTACAAAATAGAAGGTGAAGATTTGTATTTAATTGGTACAAGTGAACATTCTATGATTGGAAAATTTAAAGGACAAATCTTAAGAAAAGAAGATATGCCATATACTATGACATCTTATTCTCCTTGCTTTAGAAAAGAAAAAGGTGCTCATGGATTAGAAGAACGTGGCGTTTATCGTATACATCAATTTGAAAAGCAAGAAATGATTGTAGTTTGTGAGCCAGAAGATAGTTGGAACTGGTATGAAAAAATGTGGTCATATACTGTAGAGTTTTTTAGAAGTATGAATATTCCTGTTCGTACTTTAGAATGTTGCTCTGGAGATTTAGCAGATTTAAAAGCAAAATCTTGTGATGTAGAAGCATGGTCTCCTCGTCAGAAAAAATATTTTGAAGTTGGTAGTTGTTCTAATTTAACAGATGCACAAGCACGTCGATTAGGAATTCGTATTAAAGGAGAAAATGGTAATTATTTTGCACATACATTAAATAATACTGTTGTTGCCCCACCTCGTATGTTAATTTCTATTGTAGAAAATAATTATCAACCAGATGGTAGTGTAATTATTCCAGAAGTTTTACGCCCATATATGGGAGGATTAGAGAAAATATGTTAGTTAAAAATCCAAAATTTGAAATATCGGCTGTGAAGCCTAGCCAGTATCCAAAAAACAATTTGCCTGAAATTGTTTTAGTTGGCAAATCTAATGTTGGTAAATCTAGCTTTATTAATACTATGGTCAATCGTAAAAATTTGGCTAGAACTAGTAGTGAACCTGGAAAAACACGTCAAATTAATTTTTATAATATTGATGACTCTTTCTATTTTGTTGATTTACCTGGTTATGGATACAGCAAAATGTCCAAAAAAGAGCAAGAACAAGTTGGAAATTTTATTGAATACTATTTACAACACCGTTCACAAATTGCATTAATTATATTTTTAGTAGATATACGCCATCTCCCTAGTGAAAATGATAAATTAATGTACAATTATATTATTCGTTCAGGTTTACCTTGTGTTATTTTAGCAAACAAAGCTGATAAAATTGCTGTAACAAAGGTAGATAATTCTGTTTCTGAAATTCAGAGTACATTAAATCCATTAAAAGATATTCCTACTCTTCCCTTTTCTTCTGAAAGAAAAGTATATATGGAAGATGTTTGGAAATTGATAGAAAATTTTCTTTCTACTTTTGTTAGACTTTAGTTAGATATCTAAGAAAATCTATGTGGATTTTTATTTTAACATATGCTATGATTAGTGAATATCAAAATAGAAAGGAAGGATACTAATCATGGCAAATGTTACTGTTAGTTTACATGAAAAAAATCATATTTATCAAGCTATAATCAATTACAGAGATGAAAACAACAAGCGAAAGCAAAAATGGATATCCACAAAAATAAAAGCTATACGTGGAAACAAGAAAAAAGCCTTACAAAAAGCGGAAGAACTTAAAAATCAATTTGCTAACACATTATTTCTTCAAGAACAATTAGTTCAATCACAGTTTAGAAAAAAGTTACATGAAATCAATCCATATAAGCATTATGATGAAACAATTTCATTTTTTGAATATATAAAACTATGGATTGATAAAGTAAAAAACACCATTGAGCCAACAACTTATGCTGTTCATATGCAAATGATTGATTTCAGAATCAAAAACTATTTTTTAGAAAACCCTGTTTCTTTGTTAGATCTTAAACCTAGACATATTCAAAATTTTTATGACTTCTTATTATCAGAACATCTAAAACCTTCAACCATTATTCGTTATCATGCTATTATAAGAAAATCATTACAATATGCATTTCAACAAGATTTAATTTTAAATAACCCTGCTGACAAAGTAAAACCTCCTAAAAAGAATTTATTTGTTGGCTCTTTTTATTCCGAAAAAGAATTTGATATTTTATTTGAAAAATCTAAAAATGATCCTTTACATCTTGTTATTTTACTAACAGCTTTTTATGGATTACGACGTAGTGAAGTACTTGGTTTAAAATGGTCTGCGATTGATTTTGAAGCTAATACTATTACAATTAAACATACTATTGTAGAGGTAAAGTTAAATGGTAAAAAACAAATTTTAGCAAAAGATAGAACTAAAACAAACTCTAGTTATAGAACTTTGCCTTTAACTAAAGAAATTATTGAAGCATTAAATATAGAAAAAAATAAACAAGAAATTAATCGTAAAAAATTGAAAGATAAATACAACACAGAATTTGAAGATTACATTTGTGTTCACAAAAATGGGAATTTGATTAAACCTGATTATGTAACAAGGCATTTCCCTCTTTTATTAAGAAATAATGGATTACGCCATATTCGCTTTCATGATTTAAGGCATTCTTGTGCTAGTTTATTATTATCAAAAAATATTCAAATGAAAGCAATTCAAGAATGGCTTGGGCATTCTAGTTTTTCTACTACTGCAAATATTTATGCACATTTAGATTTGAACTCTAAAATTTTATCAGCAGAAGCTATCTCTTCTGCACTTAGTTTTAAAAATCTATAATTTGGTTAGATTTCAGTTAGATATTTAAAAATATATATAATTTATAAATCTTTTTATTTCTGTTCCATAGCGATTTACAAAAATTTGAAATATATTTGTGCAATACAGTGCACATGTACAAACATATGGATGGGATAAAACAGGAGGAGTTGTAACTGCAGCTGGCTCAATGGATAAAG
>CANQJY010000004.1 GCA_947624365.1 uncultured Clostridia bacterium | reverse complement strand
TAATCAAGTCCTCTAGCTATTGTTAAATCTAATTGATAATTTTTCTCTGGTACTCCAAAAATTTTTACGTATTTTATAACTTGTTTTATTTCATCTAATCCTTGTAAAAACTGTTCATTTTCAATTTCTAAATTCTCTAATTTTTTTAATTTCTCTTGGTTTGTTCCATTAATCTCAATAAATGTAATTATTTTTTCAATATTTTCTTTTTCTAAACCTAATTTAGTTAATTCTTCAATTACTGCATCTTTACCAATTTTCTCAATTTTATCAATAATTCTTAATATTTCCATGCTGTTTTCTTTTTGCCCAATATTCTCAAATAATCCGTTTAATAATTTTCTATTATTTATTCTAATTGTAAAATCTTCAAATCCTAATTTTTTAAAAATAGTATATATAATACTTGGTAATTCTGCATCATTTAAAATACTTAATTCTCCGTCTCCTATTATATCAATATCACATTGATAAAATTCACGAAATCTGCCTTTTTGAGTTCTTTCTCCTCTATATACTTTTCCTATTTGATATCTTCTGAAAGGGAAACTTAGATTTCCATAATTTTTTGCCACATATTTTGCTAATGGAACAGTTAAATCAAATCTCAAAGAAAGGTCTGTATCACCTTTTTTAAAGCGATATATTTGTTTTTCTGTTTCTCCACCTGCTTTAGCCAATAATACTTCTGATAATTCAATAATTGGTGTATCTATTGGTAAAAAGCCGAATTGTTCATATGTATCTTTTATAGTTTTCTTCATTTGTTCAAATAAAATTTGTTCATTTGGTAATAGTTCCATAAAACCTGATAATGTTCGTGGTTCTGTTTTTTCCATGTATATCACTCTCCTTTTTTGTCTTATTAAAATTCTTTTGGTAATAATTCTAGATAAATTCGTTTTTCATCGCCAATTCTTGTTGGTTTTCCATGCCCTGGATAAACAATAGTGTCATCTGGTAATTTTAATAGTTTATTAACAATTGAGTCCATAATTTCTTCTCTATTTGATGTTGGCAAATCTGTTCTTCCCCATGTACCTGAAAATATGGTATCTCCAGAAAATACACATTTTTCCTTTTCACAATATAGTGAAGAGCTTCCTTTTGTATGTCCTGGTGTATGTATTATTTTAAATTCTAAATTTCCTAGATGAATTACATCTCCATCATCTACAATAGAATCTGCTTCTAGTGTTATTTCTGGTATATCAATAATTCCAGATAAATTAATATTTTTATCATTTAGTCCTTTACTATCTTCTCTATGTATTAGTATTTTTCCTCCACATTGCTCTTTTAATTGGCTTACTCCTCCTATATGGTCTCCATGGCAATGTGTTAAATATATATACTTTAAATTTCCTTTTAGTATATCTTTTATTAAATAGGAAAGTTCATCTGCTTTTCCTGCTGGGTCTATACACATTACTTCTTTGCTATCTTCGTCTAATATTATATAGCAATTTGTTGGATCTACAATATATGTATCTATCTTTCGTTCTTTTAATATCATTTTATTTCTCCTTATTTATTTTCTAATGTTTTCTCCTTACTTCATATACACTGTCTACTTTTCTAATTGCTTTTTGTAATTTGTCTAATTCTTCTATACTTTCTATTTCTACTGATACATCCATAATAGCTATATGCTCTTTTGTTGTTTTTGTATTAACTCCCATTAATTTAGCTTTTGTCTCTTTTAATGCATTTAATGTATCAACTAATAGACCTCCTCTATCATTTGCTAATACTTCAATTTCTACTTGATATGTTTCTTTTGATTCCTTATACCATTCAACATCTATCATTCTACTTTCTTCTGTTAATAAGTCTTTTACATTATAACAATCTTTACGATGGACAGATACCCCTCTACCTCTTGTAATATATCCTACAATTTCATCTCCTGGTAAAGGATTACAACATTTTGATAATTTAACTAAACAATTATCTATTCCTTTTACAACAACACCTGAACTTGATGGCTTTGGTTTTCTTTCTTTTTGATTTTTACTTAATTGTTCAATTTTTTCTTCTATATTAATTTCTTCATGTTCTCTACGATATTCTTGTAAAACTCTTGCAATAATTTTAACTGCAGAATTTGCTCCAAATCCGACTGCTGCATACATTTCATCTAAGTTTTTATATTTGTATTTTTCTAACATTGGATCAATATATTGGTTTTTAAAGATATCAGAATGATTAAAACCTAATCTTTTAATTTCTTTTTCAATTAATTCTTTTCCTTTTTCAATATTTTCTTCTTTTAATGTCTTTTTAAACCATGCTTTTATTTTATTTTTTGCACCAGTACTTTTTACAAATTTTAACCAATCTCTACTTGGTCCTTTAGAATTGTCTGATGTTATAATTTCAACAATATCACCACTTTTTAATGGTGTAATAATTGGCATCATTTTGCTGTTTATTTTACATCCTGTCATATGGTTTCCAATTTCTGCATGAATATTATATGCAAAGTCAATTGGTGTAGAGCCTTGTGGTAGCACTTTAATACTTCCTTTTGGTGTGAATACATATACTTCATCAACAAATAATTCTGTTTTCAATGTATCTAAAAATTCTTGTGGGTCTTGTATTTCTTTTTGCCATTCTAGGGTTTCTCTAAGCCATGCTAATTTATCTTCTTCTACTTTTACTGATTGTTTTTTACCAAAATAACTAGCCTCTTTATATGCCCAATGTGCAGCAATACCATATTCTGCAACTCTGTGCATATCCCATGTACGTATTTGTACTTCAAATGGAGTTCCTTTTTCTCCTAATAGTGTAGTATGAATTGATTGGTACATATTTGGCTTTGGTACAGCAATATAGTCTTTAAATCTTCCTGGCATTGGGTTATATAGTTCATGTACTATACCGAAGTGCTGCATAACAATCTTTTACAGAATTAACTAAAATACGTAAAGCAAATAGGTCATAAATTTGGTCTAGTGTTTTATTATCTCTTTTCATTTTACGATAAATGCTATATAGATGTTTTGCTCTTCCTGTTACTTCTGCTTCGATATGTTGCTTTTTTAATTCAATTCGTATTTTTTCCATGATTTTTTCAATGAATTGTAGTCTTTCTTCACGTTTTTTATTAATTCCTTCTACTAATTCATGGTATTCATCAGGGTATAGATATTTAAATGCTAAGTCTTCTAATTCCCATTTCATAGAATAAAGTCCTAAACGATTTGCTAGTGGAGCATATATTTCCATGGTTTCTTTTGCATTAGCAATTTGCCTATCTCTTTTTAAATATTTTAATGTTCTCATATTATGTAGTCTGTCTGCTAATTTTATAATGATAACTCTTATGTCTTTTCCCATTGCTAGGAACATTTTTCTATAATCTTCTACTTGTGTTTCTTCTACTGAAGAAAATAACATAGTTCCTAATTTTGTAACTCCTGAAACCATTTCTGCTATTTCTTCATTAAATTCTTTTTTTATATCATCATTTGTAATAGGAGTATCTTCTACAATATCATGCAAAAGAGCAGCACAAATAGTGTTGTCATCTAATCCTATTTCTGCTAGTATATATGCTACATGAAGCGGATGTATAATATATGGTTCACCTGAATTTCGCTTTTGGTTATTATGATGTTCTTCTGCGAAACTATATGCTTTCATGATTAGTTTAGTATCTACTTTTCTTGAATGTGCTTTTCTTTTATTAATAATATCTTGTATTTTTACTTGTTGTTCTTGCATGTAGTCTACTCCTTTCTTAAATTGTTATATTGATTTCATAATATCTTTTAAATTTATTTGTATGTTTTCTACTCCATTAAATGTATTTATTTCTAAAGTTCCTACAACATCAATTTTATCTCCAATTCTGTATTCTTCTGTTAATTCTCCTAAATTAAATCCTATTGCATCTATTATAGTATTATTTTCTTTTAATGTCATTTTTAAATGTTTTCCCTCTGATAATGCACGTATAGAATCAATTTTTAAGTTTTTAATTGCAAAAATTGGCATTTTATTTCCTTCTCCAAATGGTTCTAGTTGTTTTAAACTTTCTACCATTTCTTTAGAAAGATTAGATAATTCTACTTTACTATCAATTTGTATTATTGGCACAATTTCTTCAATATGTGCTTCTTTTGCAATTCTTTCAATCATATTTGCAAATGGTTCTACCATATCTTTTTTTAATGTAATTCCAATTGCCATGCTATGACCACCAAATTTTTCAATTGTTTGCATACATTTCATTAAGCAATCATGTAAATCAAAACCTGGTATACTTCTTCCTGAACCTTTTGCATAATCTTCTTCATAACACAATAATATGCTTGGCTTAAAATATCGTTCTGTAATTTTTGATGCAACAATACCTATTACCCCATGGTGCCAATTTTTGCCAGCAACAACAATAGTGTTCTTTTTATTTAATTGTTTTTTTTCAATAAGGTCAATTGCCTCTTCATAGATTTTTCTTTCTGTATTTTGCCTTACACTATTAAATTCATTTAATTCTTTTGTTAGTTCATTTACTTCATCTTTATTTTCACTTAAAAATAATTGTAAAGCCTTTTCAGCATGACCCATTCTACCACAAGCATTAATTCTTGGTGCTACTCCAAATGAAATTGCTGTTGAATCAACATTTTGATATCCTGAAGATAATAATATTGATTTTAATCCTATATTTTTAGTCTTGTTGACTAATAATAATCCTAATTTTGTAATTACTCTATTCTCATCTCTTAATGGTACAATATCAGATATAGTACCAACACACACAATATCTAAATACTTCAAATAGCTTTCCTCTGGTAAATTTAATTCCATTGCTAAAGCTTGTATTAGTTTAAATACAACTCCCACACCAGCTAAATCACGGCATGGATATTGACTATCTTTTCTTTTTGCATCAATAACAGCTATTGCTTTTGGTAATTCTTCTGCAACTTCATGATGATCTGTTATAATAGTTTCAATTCCTAGTATATTTGCATATTCAATCTCTTCTATTGCTGAAATTCCACAATCTACTGTTATCATCAATGTATATTTTTGTTTTGCAATTTCTTCTATAGCTGGATTATTTAAACCATACCCCTCCTCTAATCTGTTAGGAATATAATGATCTACATTAATGCCAATATCTTTTAGAAAACTTTTTAAAACAGTAATACTTGTAATACCATCTGCATCATAATCGCCATAAATAATAATTTTTTCCTTGTTATCAATTGCTTGTTTAATTCTATGTACTGCCCTTTCCATATCTGGCATTAAAAACGGATCATGAAAATCTTTTCTTGTAGGATTCAAGAATACATCTAAATTTTCAGACTTATCCATTTCTCTATTTACAAGTATAGTTGCAAGTAATGGATTTATCTTATATTGATCTACTATTTTATTAATTTGTTTTTGTTTTTCTTCATTTATTTCATAAACTTTCCATTTCTTAGTCATTTCTTTCTCCTTTGTCCATTTGGGGACGGTCCTTTTTTGGACATTTTATCCATTTTATTTATACCACAAAATATAATTTTTAGCAATAAATTTCAAGAAAATTGAAAAGTATTAAAAAACATGTGACTTAGATTTCACATGTTTTTCTATAAATTATTATATACACTTTACACTCCTACAGCTGAAAATCCACTGTCTACATGTATTACTTCACCTGTTATTGCACTTGACATATTGCTAAATAAAAATGCTGTTGCATCTCCTACTTCTTTTATTGTTACATTTCTATGTAATGGTGATTTCTGTTCTACAATATCTAATATACTTCCAAAATCTTTTATTCCTTTTGCTGAAAGTGTTTTTATTGGTCCTGCAGATATTGCATTTACACGGCAATTCATTTTTCCTAAGTCTACTGCTAAATATCTTATAGATGCTTCTAATGCTGCTTTTGCAACTCCCATTACATTATATCCCTCAATTGCTTTTTCAGATCCAAAATATGTATATGCAACAATGCTTGCTCCTTCATTTAACATTTCTTTTTCTTTTGCCATACGTAGAATAGCAATTAAAGAATAACTACTTACATCTTGTGCATGTGCATATCCGTCTCTTGATGTGTTAATAAAATCATTTCTTAAATCTTCGGTATTTGCATGTGCAATTGCATGTAAAAGTCCGTCTATTTTTCCATGGTCTTTTTTTATTTGTTCTAAACATCTGTCAATATCTTCATCTAAGCTTACATTATTACATACATATAAACTTGAGCCTGGTAATTCTTGCATTAATTCTTTTACTTTACTATAGCTTTCTTCTGCGCAAGTACAAATTACTTCTGCTCCTTGCTCATGTGCTGATTGTGCAGCTCCCCATGCAATACTCCATTTATTTCTAACTCCCATAATTACTACTTTTTTCCCTTTTAAAATCATTTTATTAATCCCCCTATCAATATATTTTTCTATATTTTTCATATCTTTCTACTAATAATTGGTTTGTGCCTAATTTTTCTAGTTCTTTTATATTTTTTATAATATATTTTTTTAATTCCATTATAACTTTCTCAAAATTATTTTGAATTCCTTCTTTGGATTCTTTAATTATATGGTCTATTATATTTAATTCTTTAAGGTCTTGAGCTGTTATTTTCATAGTTTGAGCTGCTTCTTTTGCTTTTGTACTATCTTTATATAAAATACTAGCAAATCCTTCTGGTGAAAGTATTGAATAAATTGCATTTTCTAACATTACTATTCTATCTCCTACACCTATTGCTAATGCTCCTCCACTTGATCCTTCTCCTATTACAATACATATTATTGGTACTTTTAATCCAGCCATTTCCATTATATTTCGAGCAATTGCTTCTCCTTGACCTCTTTCTTCTGCTCCAATACCTGGATAAGCACCTGGGGTATCAATAAATGTAATTATTGGTCTATTAAATTTTTCTGCTTGTTTCATTAATCGTAATGCTTTTCTATACCCTTCTGGCTCAGGCATTCCAAAATTTCTATCTATATTTTCTTTAGCATTTTTTCCTTTTTGCTCTCCAATTACTGTAACAGGAATATTTTCTAAAATTCCTATTCCACCAATAATTGCTTTGTCATCTCCAAAATTTCTATCACCATGTAATTCAATAAAATCATCAAATAATGCTTCAATATAATCTGATGTTTTTGGTCTGTCTGTTTGCCTTGCAATTTGTACTTTTTCCCATGCTGTTTTCACTTGCATTTCACGTCCTTTCATTATTTATTTATGGTAACGGATTAATTTGCTAATCATTTGTTTTATATCTTTTCTTTCTACAATTTTATCTATAAATCCATGTTCTAATAAAAATTCTGATTTTTGAAATCCTTCTGGTAATTGTTGCTTAATTGTCTGTTCAATTACCCTAGGTCCTGCAAATCCAATTAAAGCATCTGGTTCTGCTAAAATAATATCTGCTAAACTTGCAAAACTTGCTGTTACTCCGCCTGTTGTTGGGTCAGTTAAAACTGAAATATATAATAATCCTTCATCATGTAATTTTTTTATGGCTGATGATGTTTTTGCCATTTGCATTAGAGAAATCATTCCTTCTTGCATGCGGGCACCACCTGATACACAAAAAATCACAAGTGGTAATTTCTTCTGAATTGCAGTTTCAATTGCAATAGTAATTCTTTCACCTACAGCTGAGCCCATGCTACCCATTAAAAAATTTCCATCCATAACAACTAATACTGCTTTCTCTCCTTCAATTTTGCAAATTCCACATGTTACAGCTTCCTTTAAATTAGTTTTTTGCTTTAATGCTTCAACTTTTTTTAAATACCCATCAAAATTCAAAGTATCTTTTGTTAAAATATCGCCTGCAATTTCTTGAAAAGTATTTTCATCTGCAATTTGCAAAATTCTTCTTCTAGACGACAATCTAAAATGTTTTCCGCAATATGGGCAAACACTTAAATTCTGATGCAATTCTTCTTTATAAATAATCTCTTTACACTTTTCACATTTAACCCATTTTCCAATCATTTTATCAGATGCAACTGTATTTTTTTTCGTTTTTTCCTCTTCTTGGTTCACTTTACGCACTTTATTAATTATCATTTTTGCCTCCTTGTCCATTTTGGGTTTGTTTTAATTCTTTTTCAATAAATGAAGTATCATAGTTATTTATAACAAAATCAGCATTATTTAAAATTTCTAATATGAATTCCACATTTGTATCAATACCTTCTACCACTAACTCTGCCACAGCACTTTTTAATTTTGCTATTGCTTCTTGACGTGTTTTTCCATGAGCAATAATTTTTGCAATCATTGAATCATAAGTAGGTGGTATTGTATATCCTGAGTAGATTGCTGTATCTATACGAATTCCATTTCCTCCTGGTAAATGTAGTCCTGCAATAATACCTGGACAAGGCATGAAATTTTTACTTGGATTTTCTGCATTAATTCTTGCTTCTATACTATAACCTTTCATTTGAATATCTTTTTGCTTATATTCTAATTTTTCTCCTGATGCAATTTTTATTTGTTCCTTGACTAAATCAACTCCTGTTACCATTTCTGTAATACCATGTTCTACCTGTATTCTTGTATTCATTTCCATAAAATAGAAATTTTTATTTTTATCTACTAAAAATTCAATAGTTCCCGCATTCGTATATCCAATTTCTTTAACAGCTTTTATTGCAATTTGCCCCATTTTTTCTCGTGTTTTTTCATCAATTATTGAACTTGGTGTTTCTTCAATTACTTTTTGATTTTTTCTTTGAATTGTGCAATCTCTTTCCCCTAAATGAATGCAGTTACCATATTCATCTGCTAAAATTTGAAATTCAATATGTCTAGGATTTTCAATAACTTTTTCTAAATAAATTTTGTCATCATTAAAAGCCATTTTCGCTTCTTGTTTTACTAAATCATAAGCTTTTTCCAACTCATTTTTAGAATTAACTATACGTATACCCTTTCCTCCACCACCAGCAGAAGCCTTTAGCATAACTGGATATTTTATTTGTTCTGCTAACTTAATTGCTTCTTCTTTTGAAGTTAGTATTCCATCTGATCCTGGTACAACTGGTATACCCGCTGTTTTCATTGTTTGTTTTGCTTCTGATTTATTTCCTAATAGTTCTATAAGATTAGAATTTGGTCCAATAAATTTTATACCAATTTCTTCACATATCTTTGCAAATTTTGGATTTTCTGATAAGAAACCAAATCCTGGATGAATACTATCTGCTCCCATTAAACAAGCAGCTTCTAAAATTGCTTTCATATTTAAATAGCTTTTTCGTGATGGTGCCGGTCCTATGCAAATAGCTTCATCTGCTAATTTTGTATGTAAAGCTTCTTTATCTGCTTCTGAATAAATGGCAATTGTTCTAATTCCCATTTCTCTGCATGCTCTAATAATTCGAACAGCAATTTCACCACGATTAGCAACTAATACTTTTTTTAACACTTTTTTCACTCCTTATACAACTGCAAATGTAAGCTCACCTTTTACTGCCACTTTATCATTTACTGTAGCAATTGCTTCACCAATTCCAATTGGTCCTTTTCTCTTAATGATTTTTACTTCTAATTTCAATCTATCACCAGGTACAACTTGCTTTTTGAATTTTAATTTATCAATTCCACCAAATAAAGCATTTTTTCCTTTATTTTCTTCCATTGATAATATTGCAACTGCTCCTGTTTGTGCTAAAGCTTCTACCATTAATACTCCTGGCATAATTGGATTTCCTGGAAAATGACCTTTAAAATAATATTCATCTTCAGACACATTTTTGTAAGCAATCGCACTTTCTCCTGGTGTATAAGTTTCAACTTCATCTATCATTAAAAATGGCTCTCTTTGAGGTATTATTTCTTTAATTTGTTCTTTGTTTAACATATTTCTTCCTCTTTTCCTATTAATTATTTTATTTTAAATAAAGGCTTACCATATTCAACAATATCTCCATCTTTTACACACACTTCAACTATTTCTCCATCAAATTCAGATTCAATTTCATTCATTAACTTCATTGCTTCAACAATACATATTACCTGTCCTTTATGAACTTTATCTCCTTGTTTTACATATGGTGGTTTATTTGGACTACTGCTTGCATAGAAAGTTCCTACCATTGGAGCCGTAATAACTTTGGTGTCATCTTCTATAACAATTTCTTGTTTTTGTGGTATTTCAACTGTTGTTGCTATTTGTTTTTCTGCCGTTACAACAGATAAACCACTTTCAACCGTTTTTGCCATACTAATTTTAACACCATCTGGAAATTCTATATCTAATGATGATAATTTTGAATCTCCCATATCTTTCATTAATTGTTTAATTTCTTTGTATTCCATTAATTTTCATCTCCTATATTTTTTTAGTAAAATACTGCTATTGTGTCCACCAAATCCTAGTGAATTTGACATTGCATATTGTACATCCACTGTTCTTCCCTTATTTGGAACAATATCTAAGTCACATTCTTCATCTGGTACCTTATAATTAATTGTTGCAGGAACATATCCTTCTTCTATTGATTTTGCACATACAATTGCTTCAATTCCACCTGCTGCGCCTAATAAATGACCTGTGTTTCCTTTTGTAGAACTTACCATTACTTTATTTGCAAAATCTCCTAATACTTTTTTTATTGCCATTGTTTCACAACTATCATTTAAATGTGTACCTGTACCATGTGCATTGATATATGTAATATCTTCTGGGTTTGCATTTGCCTCTTTTATTGCTAAACTCATTGCTCTAGCACCACCTTCTCCATCTGGTGCTGGTGATGTAATATGATATGCATCTGATGTTGCTCCATACCCTACAACTTCAGCATAAATTTTAGCATTTCGTTTTTTAGCATGTTCTAATTCTTCCAAAATTAAAACTCCTGCACCTTCTCCCATAACAAATCCATTCCTTTCTTTATCAAAAGGAATACTTGCTCTTGTTTTATCCTCTGATTTTGAAAGTGCTTTAATATTCATAAATCCCGCTATGCTTAAAGGTGTAATAGATGCTTCTGTTCCACCTGCTAATACTATATCTTGATATCCATGTTTAATCATACGGTAACTTTCCCCTATACAATGAGTTCCAGATGCACATGCTGTTACCATAGATATTGATTCTCCTTTTGCTCCAATATCAATTGCAACATTTCCAGTTGCCATATTTAAAATTGCCATTGGAATATACATTGGTGAAACTCTATCTGGTCCTTTTATAACACATTTTTGGTTTTCTTCTTCAATTGTTGAGATACCACCGATTCCAGATCCAATAATAACACCCACTCGTTCCATATTTTCTGTTTCTTTATCTAGTTTACTATCTTTCCATGCTTCTCTCGCAGCAATAATAGCATATTGTGAATATTTATCTAATCTTTTAGCTTCACGTCTATCAAAATATTTTTCTGGATCATAATCTTTCAATTCTGCTGCTAATTTTACTTTAAATGTGCTTGTATCAAATGCGGTAATATTATCAATCCCACATTTTCCATCTTTTATTGATTGCCAAAACTCTTGTGTAGAGTTTCCTATTGGTGTAATTGCACCTAATCCTGTTATTACTACTCTTCTTTCCATTGTATTCTACTCCCTTCACTACATTATCATTCCACCATCAACATTAATAACTTGCCCTGTAATATATGAACTAGTATCTTCTCCTAAAAAATATATTAATTCAGCAACTTCTTTTGCTGTACCCATTCTATTTAATGGTATTTGTTTATGAATATTTTCTTTTACACTATCTGGTAAATTTTCTGTCATATTTGTTTCAATAAAACCTGGTGCAACTGCATTTGCTCTTATATTTCTAGAAGCCAATTCTTTTGCAATACTTTTTGTAAAACCTATTATTCCTGCTTTTGATGCTGAATAATTACATTGCCCTGCGTTTCCTGCAACACCCACAACTGAAGCCAAACTTACAATAGCTCCTTTACGTTTTTTTATCATATATTTTGTAACTATTTTAGTTACAATATATGTTCCTTTTAAATTTACATTTATAACTTTGTCAAAATCTTCTTCAGACATTCTCATCAATAGATTATCTCTTGTTATTCCTGCATTATTTACTAATACATCAATTGCTCCAAATTTTTCAATTGCTGTTTTCACGAATTTTTCCATCTGTTCTGCATCTGTTACATCAGCTTTTTCTAATAATACTGCATTTGCTCCTGCATTTAATAATTCTTGTTCAAGTGTTTTTACATCTGTATTTTCCATTACATAATTTATTACAACATTATATCTTTTTTTTGCAAATTTTAATGCAACCTCTTTTCCTATTCCTCTTGAAGCTCCTGTTACTAATACTGTTTTACTTTCATTACTCATCTTATTTCCTCCATTTCTTTTTTTGATTTAATATATTCTTCTAATGTCTCTAAATTATTAATATTTATGAGCTTTGCTTCCGCATTTTCTTTTTTTATAAATCCTGTTAATGTTTTACCTGGTCCTATTTCAACAAATTCATCTACACCTTGTTCTTTCATTAGTCTAATAGCTTTGTCAAATCTTACTGGTGAAATAATATGATTTGCTAGTATTTCCTGAATATTGTCTTCTTGATTATAAAATGTACCATCAATGTTTTTTATAACTTTTATTGGTTTATCCATTTTAAATGTAATATTTCTTAATTCTTTTTCATATGCTTCTTTTGATTTTATAAGTTTTGTTGTATGGAATGGTCCGCTAGTTTGTAATTTTATAACTCGTTTTGCTCCCGCATCTTTTAATTTATTCATAGCCTCTTCTACTGCAATTTCATTTCCCGAAATAACTGTTTGATCTGAATAATTATAATTTGCTGGAACAACAAAGTTATTTTCTGTAGAAATTTGTTTACATACTTCTTCTATTTTGTCTGCTTTTAAACCTATAATTGCTGACATTGCATATTTTTCATCAGGAATTAAATTTCCCATATAATAGCCTCTTTTTTGAATTAGTTTTACACCTTGATTGAAGTCCAATATTCCTGCATATACTAGTGCTGTATATTCTCCTAAGCTTAATCCTACTGCTATCTCTGCATTAATTCCTTTACTTTTTAATACCTCTAGTATTGCTAAACTTGTTGTAAAAATAGCAATTTGCGTATTTTCCGTTTTATTTAATTCTTCTTGAGGTCCTTCAAAACATATTTGTTTTATTGGCATTCCTGAAATTTTTTCTACTTCATCATATATTTTTTTTGCTTGTTCATATTTTTCATAAACTTCTTTTCCCATGCCTACTATTTGAGCCCCTTGGCCAGGAAATAGAAATGCTATTTTGTGATTCATATTTTTCTTCCTTTCTATTTAAATTTCTAATAATATACTACCTGTATTCAATCCACCACCATATCCTAATAAAATAATCTTATCTCCTTCTTCTAATAATCTTTTTTGAAACATCTCATGTAGTGCAATGGGAATACTTGCACAGAAGGTGTTTCCTGTATTTTGAATATTTACATACATTTTTTTGTTTATTTCTCTTCCCAATCTTGTTGATATTGATTTTATTATTTTTAAATTTGATTGATGTGGAATAATATATTTTATATTACATAAATTTTCTTCTGATTTTTGTAATAATTTTTGTATGTTCTCAACTGTTTCAGTTACTGCATATTTATATACATCTTTTCCTTTCATTTCAATTTTTAGATTTCCTTTTTCATTAATATGAGTAGAAAGTATTTCTTTTTTATCAATTATTGCTTCTATATTAGAACAATATTTTTTATTTTCTTCAGATTTTTCCAATAAAAGTCCACCTGCACCATCTGATAATATAATTCCAGTTGATATATCTTGTGAGTCTAAAAACTTTGAAAGTTGCTCTATTCCAACTATTAATGCTTTTTTTGTTGAAGATGTTACTAAATATTTTTGTGCTATATCTATTGCATTAATAATTCCTGAACATCCTGCTAAAATATCAAAACATATACAGTTTTCTATTTCTAATATTTTTTGAATATAATTTGAAATTCCTGGCATGAATTCTATTGGTGTTGTTGTGCTAACAATAATTAGCCCTATATCTTGTACAGAACTTTTATCATCTTCGAACATCTTTTGTATTAATTTTTTTGCCATTTCTTTTTGTGTTTTGCTTGTATAATATCTTGTTTTTATTCCTGTTCGTTTTTGTATATATCCTGATTCTAAATTAAATTTTTCTTCTAATTCTCTATTTTCCACTATTATGTCTGGAAAATATGCTCCTGTTTTTATTATTTTTATTGATTTCATTTTATCGTTTCCTTTTCTTAATATATTAATTATATATCATTTTTTATTTTTTTCTATTGTAATGGACGGTCAGTATCTGTTTTGTTAAAATATAAAAGAGATAGAAAAATTTTTCTTCCCTATCTCTCTATTTACTATCAAAACATCTATGCTCTTGATTCTACAATCAATTTAATTCCTGTTCGGTCTTCTCCTTCCACTTCTACTTCTGCAAAGGCTGGTATACAAACTAAGTCTACTCCTGATGGTGCTACAAATCCACGTGCAATTGCTACTGCTTTGACAGCTTGATTTAATGCTCCTGCACCAATTGCTTGCATCTCTGCCTTATTTGATTCTTTTACTAATCCTGCAATAGCTCCTGCTACTGAATTAGGATTTGATTTTGATGAAATTTTTAAAATTTCCATTTTTGTTTTTCCTCCTATTAATTTAATTTTTGTTGCAACTTTTACGATTGTTATTTTACAATATATGGAAATCTTTGTAAAGATATTTTTGGAAATTTTTTCAAGTTTTCATCGCAATTTTTATACATTTTCGACCAATTTCGACAATCTGACAAATTGTGCTAAAAAGTCTATTTTTCTATCTAATTCTATTTATATTAATTGCTTTATTTGTGTTGTCATCTATATCAATTATAACTGCATTTAACATATTCTCTCCTTCTGCAATACGATATCTTTCTGGTAATGTTGTTTCAAATCTTTTTATTGATGCATTTATATCCATCCCAATAACAGAATTTTTTGGCCCTGTCATTCCTATATCTGTTATATATGCTGTACCATTTGGAAGTATAATTTCATCTGCTGTCTGTACATGTGTATGAGTTCCAAATATTGCCGTAATTTTTCCGTCTAAGTAATATCCCATTGCAATTTTTTCAGCTGTAGCTTCTGCATGAAAGTCAATTATAATTATATCTACTTGATTTTGTAATCTTTCTACAATTTCTTTTGCTTTTAAAAATGGATTTTCTGATAATACCGGTATATCTACTCTTCCAATTAAGTTAATAACAGCAATTTTCTTCCCGTTTTTTTCTGTAATTTGATATCCTTTCCCGACAACATTATCTGGATAGTTTGCTGGTCTGATAATTTGTGAATGGTCAATAAATTTAAAAATATCTTTTTTACCCCAAGTATGATTTCCCATAGTAACTATATCTGTTCCTGCTTTTAATATATCTTGAAAATTCTTTTCTGTAATGCCCATACCTTCTGCTGAATTTTCACCATTTACAATTACAAAATCAATATGATATTTTTCTTTAATTATAGGCAATCTTTTTTGTAATTCTTTAACACCTGCATTTCCTACTATATCTCCAACTGCTAAGATTTTCATTTATATCATTCCTTTCTTTACCTTTTTCCACTCTGTTCATGGTGTCCATTCTGGGACGGTCCTTTTTTGGACATTTTGTCCAAAAAAGGACCGTCCCAGAATGGACACGAATGGACATTGAATATTAGTCTATATTTGTGTTATATCTACTGGTTGTAGTTCTTCTTCTTTTATGTTGTTTTTTATTGCGTCATATAAAGCCTTAACAGTATCTAATGATGTAAAACATGGTACTTTACATTCAACTGCTAATCTTCTAATTTTAAATCCATCTCTATTTGATTGTTTGCCTTTTGTTGGTGTATTTATTATAAAACTTAATTTTCCAGATTGAATTAATTCTATAATACTATCAGTTCCTTCCCAAATTTTTGGTACTGATTTTACTTCTACACCATTTTCTTTTAAATAATTGGCTGTTCCTGATGTTGCATAAATTTTATAACCAATTTCTTGCAATTCTTTTGCTATTGGTAATGTTTCTGCTTTATCCTTGTCTCTAACTGTAATTAAAATTTTTCCTTTTTGAGTTAGATTTACACCGCTTCCAATAAATGCTTTGAAAACTGTTTCTGAAAAAACTTTATCAATTCCTAATACCTCTCCTGTGGATTTCATTTCTGGTCCTAAACTTGTATCTGCATTTTTAATTTTTTCAAAAGAAAATATTGGCATTTTTACTGCAATATATTCATTTTGTTTATATACCCCTGTTCCATATGGTAATTCTTTTAATTTTTTTCCTAAAATAACTTGTGTTGCTATATCAATAACTGGTAATCCTGTTACTTTACTTATATATGGTACTGTTCTGCTTGATCTTGGATTTACTTCTATAATATACACTTCATCATGAGAAATAATAAATTGAATATTTAGCACTCCAATTATATTTAACTCTTTTGCAATTTTTTCTGTATAGCTAATAATTTTATCTTTATGCCTTTGCTCTATTGTTTGTGTTGGATATACTGATATACTATCTCCTGAATGTATTCCTGCTCTTTCTAAATGTTCCATAATACCTGGAATTAATACATCTTCTCCATCACATATTGCATCAACTTCTAATTCTTTTCCTAACATGTATTTATCTACTAAAATTGGATGTTCTTGTGTAATTTTATTAATTTCTTTTATAAATTCTTCTATTTCTACATCATCATAAGCAATTGCCATTCCTTGTCCACCTAATACATATGATGGTCTAACAAGTACGGGATATCCTAATTTATTTGCTACTTCTTTTGCCTCTTCTACTGTGTAAACTGTATCTCCTTTTGGTCTTAAAATATTACAATGTTCTAGTGCCTCATCAAATTTTTCTCTATCTTCTGCTCTATCCATATTTTCTTCAGAAGTTCCTAAAATCCTAACTCCCATTTCTGTTAATGCTTTTGTTAATTTTATAGCTGTTTGTCCACCAAATTGTACAATTGCTCCATATGGTTGTTCAACTTCAATAATATTTTCAACATCTTCTTTTGTTAATGGTTCAAAATATAGTTTGTCAGCAATATCAAAATCTGTGCTAACTGTTTCTGGATTGTTATTTATAATAATTGTTTCATATCCTAATTGCTTTAAACTTATTACACTATGTACACTACAATAGTCAAATTCTATTCCTTGGCCAATGCGAATTGGGCCTGAGCCTAATACTACAATTTTTTTATTATTTGGTGATTTTATACTTTCGTTTTCATCATCATAACTTGAATAATAATATGGTGTTTGTGCTTCAAATTCTGCTGCGCAAGTATCTACTAATTTGAAATTTGCAATAATTCCATTTTCTTTTCTTATTTTCTTAATTTCTGATTCTGGATTACCACTCAAACGACTAATTACAGAATCTGTAAATCCCATCATTTTTGCTTTTTTTATGGTCTCTGGTATTAGTTTTTCTGATTTTAGTGTTTCTTCCATTCTAACAATTCTATCAATTTTATTTATAAAGAATTTATCAATTTTAGTAATATTATGAATTTCATTTAAAGTAATTCCTCTTCTTAATGCTTCTGCAATAACCCATATTCTTTCATTATCGATATGATGCAAACTCTCTAATATTTTTTCTGTTGAATATTCTTTGATTTTTGGCATTTCCATAGAATCTACATTTTCCTCTAGTGAACGAATTGCTTTTAATAATGCTGCCTCTATATTTGGTGCGATTGCCATAACCTCTCCAGTTGCTTTCATTTGTGTTCCTAATTCTCTGCTGGCTGTCAAAAACTTATTAAATGGCCATTTTGGTATTTTTACAATTACATAATCTAATACTGGTTCAAAACATGCATAAGTTTTTTTAGTAACTTCATTTTTTATCTCATCTAATGCATATCCGTATAGCTATTTTTGTAGAAACTTTTGCTATTGGATATCCTGTTGCTTTAGATGCTAGTGCTGATGATCTACTTACTCTTGGATTTACTTCAATTACTGCATATTCAAAGCTATTTGGATTTAATGCAAATTGTACATTACATCCGCCTTCAATTTTTAATGCTGATATAATTTTAATTGCAGATGTTCTTAACATTTGATATTCTTTATCTGCTAATGTTTGTGAAGGTGCAACAACAATACTATCACCTGTGTGAACACCAACTGGATCAACATTCTCCATATTACAAATAGTAATACAATTACCTTTTCTATCACGCATTACTTCATATTCAATTTCTTTCCATCCTGAAATACATTTTTCAATAAGAACTTGATGTACTCTTGATAAACGAAGCCCACTTTCTGCAATTTCTCTTAATTCTTTTATAGTATTAGCAATTCCTCCACCTGTTCCACCTAGTGTATATGCTGGTCTTACAATAACTGGTAATCCTATTTCTTTAGCAAATTCAACTGCATCTTCTTCATTTTCAACTACTTTACTAGCAATACATGGCTCGTTAATAGATTCCATCATATCTTTAAAGGCTTGTCTATCTTCTGCATTTCTTATTCCTTCTGGAGATGTTCCTAATAAACGTACATTTTGCTTTTCTAAAAATCCAGATTCATATAATTCCATGGCAATATTTAACCCTGTTTGTCCTCCTAAGTTTGGTAAAATACTATCTGGTTTTTCTTTTTCAATAATTTTTTGGACAGTTTTAACTGTTATTGGTTCTATATAAATTTTATCAGCCATGTGTTTGTCTGTCATAATAGTTGCCGGATTAGAATTAACTAGAACAACTTCAATTCCTTCTTTTTTTAATTCTTCACATGCTTGTGTTCCTGCATAATCAAATTCTGCTGCTTGACCTATTACTATTGGTCCTGATCCAATAACTAATACTTTTTTTATTTCTTTATTTCTAGGCATATTTATTTTCCTTTCTTTTATTTCAATTTTTCCAAAAATTCGTCAAAAAGATATTCTGTATCTCTTGGTCCTGGACATGCTTCTGGATGGAATTGAACTGTATAAATTTCTTTGTTTTTATATTTTAATCCTTCTACTGTATTATCATTTAGATTTATATGAGATACTTCTGCAATAGATAAATCAATAGTTTTATCATCAATTGCATATCCGTGATTTTGTGCTGTGATATAAACTCTATCTTTTTTTAGATCTTTTACTGGATGGTTTGGTCCTCTATGCCCATATTTTAATTTATATGTTTTAGCTCCTGTTGCAAGTCCCATAAGTTGATGTCCTAAGCAAATTCCAAAAATTGGAATATCTGTGTTATATAATTTTTTAATATTTTTAATTGCTGTTGTGCAATCCTCTGGATTTCCGGGGACCATTCGAAAGAACAATTCCTTGTAACGGATAAGATAAAATTGTTTCAGCTGAAGTGTTTTGTGGAAATATAGTTATTTTGCAATTCCTCTTTAATAATGAGGCAATAATATTTTGTTTTGAACCAAAATCAAATAGTCCAATGGAAATATCTCCATCTCCTATTTGTGTAATTTCAGATGATGATACTTTTTCGACTAAATTATCGTTTTTATATGATTTAATATTTTTTATTATTTCTTCTGTATTACTAATATCATTTGTTAACATTCCTCTCATTGTTCCATTTTCTCTTAATACTTTTGTTAATTTTCTGGTATTAATGTTTTGTAATCCTGGTATCTGATTATATTTTAAGAATTTTTCTACATGTAGTTTTGAACGGAAATTACTTTCTATTTCTGCCAATTCATGAACAAATACTGCTTCTACCCATGGTTTTCTTGATTCTTTATCTTCTAATGTTAGTCCATAATTTCCTATTAGTGGATATGTCATTACAATTCCTTGACCTGCATATGATGGATCTGTAAAAATTTCTAGATAACCTGTCATAGAAGTGTTAAATACTACTTCGCATATAACATCTTTGTTATATCCAATGCGTTCTCCTTCAAATATTTGACCGTTTTCTAATATTAAATATCCTTTCATTATTTCCTCCTTTTTCTTTTCCGCATAACAGTATAACATATCTTTTAAAAAAAGAGAATATTTTTTTAAAATATTCTCTTTAAAATTATTTTGCATAATCTACAACTCTTGTTTCTCTAATAACATTGACTTTTATTTGTCCTGGATAATCCATTTCATTTTCAACACGTTTTGAAACATCTCTTGCTAAAACTGTCATTTGATCATCTGAAATTTTATCTGGTTTTACTATAATCCTTACTTCACGTCCTGCTTGAATTGCAAATGATTTTTCGACACCTTCAAAAGAATCAGCAATTTCTTCAAGGTTTTGTAATCTCTTAATATATGCTTCTAATGTTTCACGCCTTGCTCCTGGTCTTGATGCTGAAATAGCATCTGCTGCTTGTACTAAAACTGCTTCTAATGTTTGTGGTTCTACATCTTCATGATGTGCTTCTACAGCATTTATAACTAATGGATTTTCTTTGTATTTTTTCAAGATTTCTACACCGATTTCTACATGAGTTCCTTCCATATCATGGTCTAATGCTTTTCCAATATCATGCAATAATCCTGCTCGTCTTGCTAATTTTGGGTCTAGCCCAAGTTCTTCTGCCATAATTCTAGCTAAATTTGATACTTCAATTGAATGGTTTAATACATTTTGTCCATAACTTGTTCTGTATTTTAGTTTTCCAATTAATTTTACGATATCTGGATGTAATCCTATTACTCCTGTTTCTAAAACTGCTCTTTCTCCTTCTGATTTTATTGTTTCTTCTAATTCTTGTTTTGCTTTTTCAAATGTTTCTTCAATTTTAGCAGGATGAATTCTACCATCTTCAATTAATTTTTCTAGTGTTAATTTAGCAACTTCTCTTCTTAATGGGTCAAATCCTGATAATACTACTGCTTCAGGTGTATCGTCAATAATTAAATCTACTCCTGTTAGTGTTTCAATTGCTTTTATGTTTCTTCCTTCTCTACCAATAATTCTACCTTTCATATCATCACTAGGTAATGCAACAATTGATACTGTTGTTTCTTGTGAATGGTCTGCTGCACATTTTTGTACAGCATATGTTAATACTTCTTTCGCATTTTTGATAGATTCTTCTTTTATTTTTCTAGATGCTTCTCTAATTAGTTCTGCTTTTTCTGCAGTAAGATTTTTTTGTACTTCTTGCAAAAGTATATCTTTTGCTTCTTGTTCGGTTAAAGATGCGATTTCTTGCAATTTGTTTAATTGGTCTGCATACATCTTGTCCACATCTTGTTTTTGTTTTTCTAATTCTTCAACTTGCTTGTCAAATTCGCGCTCTTTTTTCTCAAAATTTTCTGAACGTTTATCAAGATTTTCTTCTTTTTGAATCAATCTTGTTTCTTGTCTTTGTACTTCGCCTCTTCTTTCTTTAATCTCTTGATCTAACTCTTTTCTACTAGTCATAATTTCTTCTTTTGCTTTGATAATTTCTTCTTTCTTTAAGTTTTCAGCTTCTATTTTCGCCATACTAACAATTCTTTTGGCTTCTTCCTCAGCATTTCCTACTTTAGATTCTGCAATTTTTTTTCTGTATGTAATACCTAAAACTGCTCCAATTGCAAGAGAGATTAAGACAGCGGCTACTATGACAATAATGTTCATAAGTATACACCTCTTTCTTATTTAATTTTCAATGTTCGAATAAAATATATAAATAATTCGGAATATATTTTTTCTTACTTATTATATTTTACATTATATTATTGTAAACTGTCAAGAGGTTTTGAGAAATTTGCTCTTATTTGGTTACTTCTACATCAATTTTTAAAGTTTCTCCATTAATATTAGTATCTGTATATTCTGGTTTTTCTGAATTATATATAATATCTTTTGCTAGTGTTTCATGTTTTATAAATTCTTCATTTTCTTTAATGGTTTTTTCTAACATATCGTTTCCTGCTACATATAAATTGATGTTATCTAAAACTTCAAATTGCTTGTCTTTTCTCATATTTTGTACTTTTGATAAGATTTCACGTACATATCCTTCTTTTTTCAATTCTGGTGTAATTTGTGTATCTAATACAACTCCCATTTCTCCTTCGCCACTGAATGCAAATCCTTCTTTTCCATGCATTGTAATTAATAGATTTTCACTATCTAATCCAATTTCTGTTCCGTCAATTTCGATATATTCTACTTTTCCCATTTTAACTTTTGTTGCCAATTGCATTTGATTTTTCTTTGCAATTTCTTCTTTTATTCTAGGAATTAGTTTTCCATATTCTTTTCCTAATACTGGTAAATTTGGTTTAATTTCGAAGTTGACATATTCTGCCATATCTGCACCTAATTCTATCTCTTTTACATTTAATTCTTCTTTTACAATATCTGCATAATATTCTGGCAATGTTGTACTAGAAATTAGCATTTTTGAAAGTGGTTGCCTATTTTTGATATTAGCTGAATTTCTTGCACTTCTTCCTAATTTTACGATTTGATATGCTAAGTCCATTTCTTCTTCTAATGTCTTATCAATAGTTGTTTCATCAACTTCTGGCCATGTACATAAGTGAACACTTTCAGGCATATTTTTGTCTAATCCTACTACTAAGTTTTGATAAATTTCATCTGCTATAAATGGTACAAATGGAGCAATAATTTTACTTAAAGTTGTTAAAACAGTATATAATGTTACATATGCACCAACTTTTTCATCATTTATTTCTTGTGCCCAAAATCTTTCACGATTTCTACGTACATACCAATTTGATAATTCTTCTGTAAAGTCCTCTATTTGCAATGCTGCTCCAGTAATATTGTATTCTTCAAGTTTTTTATCCACTTCTTTTACTAATGTGTTTAACTTAGATATAATCCATCTATCCATTACATTTTTTATTTTGAAATCTGTATATTTTAATGGATTAAATTGGTCAATTTCAGCATATAACACATAGAAAGAATATACATTCCATAAAGTTGTTAAAAATCCTCTTTGTGTTTCTTGTACATTTTCTAATGATAACCTTGTTGGGAGCCATGGACTACTGCAAGTATAAAAATGCCAACGTGTTGCATCTGCTCCTACTGTATCCAATAAAGTAAATGGATCTACACCATTTCCTTTTGATTTTGACATTTTTTGTCCTTTTCCATCTAATACATGACCTAATACAATACAATTTTCAAATGGGCTTCTTCCAAATAATGCTGTTCCTATTGCTGTTAATGTATAAAACCATCCTCTTGTTTGATCAACTGCTTCTGAAATAAATTGTGCAGGGAAGTTATCATCAAATATTTCTTTATTTTCAAATGGATAGTGCCATTGTGCAAATGGCATAGATCCTGAATCAAACCAGCAATCAATTACTTCTCTTGCTCTTTTCATTTTCTTACCACATTTTGGGCATAACAATTCTACTTTATCAATATATGGTTTATGTAATTCTATATTTTCTGGTACATCAATTCCTTTTTGTTTTAGTTCTTCGATACTTCCAATACATTCTCTGTGTCCACAGTTTTCATCTTCACAAGTCCAAATTGGTAAAGGTGTTCCCCAATATCTATCTCTTGATATTCCCCAGTCAATAACATTTTCTAGGAATTTTCCAAATCTTCCTGTTCTAATAGTATCTGGATACCAGTTAACTTTGTTGTTATTGTCTACTAATTCGTCCCTTAGTTTACTCATAGCAACAAACCAACTTTCTTTTGGATAGTATAAAAGTGGTGTATCACATCTCCAACAATGTGGATATGTATGTAAATGTTTTTCTTTACTAAATAATTTATTATTATCTAATAACCACCTACAAATATCTTCACTACAATCTCTTACAAATTTTCCTGCCCATGGTGTAACTTCTTCTACAAATTTTCCTGATTTATCTACTAGATTTATAAATGCAATTCCATTTTGTTTTGAAACTAAACTATCATCTTCACCATATGCTGGTGCAATATGTACAATTCCTGTACCATCTTCAAGATTTACGTAGTCTCCATGAATAACAACAAATGCTTTCCCTTCTACTTTTGCAAATGGCATTAGTTGCTCATATTGTGTTCCTAATAGCTTTTCTCCTTTAAATGTTTCTATTACTTTATACGTTTTGTCTTTTAATACTTTTTCTACTAAATCTTTTGCTAAAATATATATTTCATATTTTGGCTCATCATCTGTTCCAACATTTACTTCTACTTTACTGTATTCATATGATTTATTAATACATAATGCTAAATTTGATGGCAATGTCCATGGAGTTGTTGTCCATGCTAAAATATATGTGTTTTCTGCATTTTTTACTTTGAATTTTGCAACACATGTCATATCTTTTACTTCTTTATATCCTTGTGCTACTTCATGTGAAGATAATGCTGTACCACATCTTGGGCAATATGGCATAACTTTATGACCTTCATATAATAAGCCTTTTTCCCACATTTGTTTTAATGCCCACCATACAGATTCAATATATTTGTTATCATATGTTATATATGGATCATCCATGTCTAGCCAAAATCCTACTTTGTTAGTCATTTCTTCCCAGATTGATACATATTGGAATACACTTTCTTTGCATTCTTTTACAAATTTTTCAACACCATATTCTTCTATTTGTTCTTTTCCTGAAATTCCTAATTTTTTCTCAATTTCTAATTCAACAGGAAGTCCATGTGTGTCCCAACCTGCTTTACGGATAACTTTGTATCCTTTCATTACTTTGTATCTTGGAATAATGTCTTTCATTACTCTTGTTTCAATATGACCTACATGTGGTTTACCATTTGCTGTTGGTGGTCCATCATAAAATGTAAAATATCTTTTTCCTTCATTCATATCAAAATTTTTCTTTATGATGTCTTTTTCTTTCCATACATTTGCTATTTCTTTTTCCATTCCTACAAAGCCATCTTTTAATTCTACTTTTTTGTACATATGTACTTACCCCCTTTAAATTTAAACAATAAAGCCATTCCATCCTATATTTAGGACGAAATGGCTTGAATTCCGCGGTACCACCTAATTTAGTGATTTTTATTTATCACTCTCTTATTTTCTTTAACGCAGATTTACGTCTAAACTTATTTGTATGTTTTTTTACATTCTTTCAGTTTAGAAACATAAGGTGATAACAAATTATTTTTACTTACCAAATTTCCAACTACCTTTGGCTCTCTATTAGATATTTTATAATTTGTGTTGTCCTTATTTTGTCTTTATATATAGTAATATTATATCACGATTTTTTTATTTTTCAAGTGTTTTTTATAAATTTTTGAAGTAAAGATTGACACCAGAAATAAATTCTGGTGCCAACTGTGGTCATTCAATCGGAACAACTTTGTATCCAAAGCCATTCCATACTTTTTCTTTGCAGCCATTGGGGAATACCCAGCTATCAATGAGAATACTGTTAAGCCTTCTTTTTACGAGAGGCTCAATCTTTCTCCTCATTACCTGGTTCTGTGCCATTTTCTTTCCTTTTCCCAACAAAATTCTTCCTTCTTCTGTACTTATAGATTCTATATCTATAATACAGAGGAAGTCTGCCGTATTCATGTCAAATACAGCTATGGAAAAGTATCCGTTTTCAGGATTATTTTTTCTTATAATCCTGAAAATTTCTTCATCTGACATTTTCCTTCCTGGATATTTGATTCCATAGAGTCTTGCCATCTGTTCACTAGCAGCCACTTCTCCCATTTCTCGCAAGATTTCTGTATCTTGCGGGAGAATTTCTCTAAAAAGCAGACCTGACACTTTGTCTTCACAGTAGAATATTCCTGTTTTGTCTCCTTTCAAATCCCAGTATAAAGAATCTCTACCAGGATTTGTTATTCCTTGTACCCGCATTCTGTCAATTTTTTCTTTTTTTGTCATTTTGACCACCTTTCTTGTGTGAAAAATTTTTTAGCTACTCTTTTATTATACCATATTTTGGGCTATTTTTCAAGTTTTGCTTCATTTTGGTATTATTTCATGTGCTATTTTGAACATATTCTATAATTCCTATTATTGTTTTTGTTTTTACTGATGGAACTTCAGTAGATTTTGGATCATACATTGCTTTTACCGTCAATGTTGTTTGCTCTCCTGCTTTTAATGAATGATCAATTTCTGATGTTTTATAATTAATTGCTTCTGATCCATTGGTTTCTTCCATAAAAATTATATCATTTAAAATAGCATCAATCGTTCCTGCATTTTCGATTGTTATAATATATGTTATCGAATCACCTGGCTTTGCTAATTTTGCATCAAATGTTACACTTGTGTTAGTATATCGCGGTTTACCAGGATCACAATCTTCACTAATATCTTTGGCTTCAATGTTTATTATTCTTACATCCCATTCTCCTATAATTTCAGCTGTTGCATTTAGATTTGTTTGTGTTGCAAATGCTGAATAGCCTACTATCATTGCTAATATTACTATTATCAATGCTCCTATTAAAAAAATTTTGGTATTTTTCATTTTATCCCCCCTTTTTATTATATGATTTAATCTTTCTTTTTTTATTTTTTATATCTTATATTTATAAGATATTTCTTAGAAAAACTTGAAATTTTATGTAAAATGAATTTCATTAACAACTACCATTTTTACTAAATCTACAACCTATACTATAAAAGATCACAACGATATATCAGTGTTACTTGTGGTACAATTTATTCTGATTTATTTGAAAGTGACTTTTTCTTTTCAAGTCTGGATCATTCAGTAGCAGTCGCTTTAATAATATGGCATTTTACACATGATAAAAAGCAAACTTTATCTGGGTTATTTCATGATATAGCAACACCTGTATTTAAACATTGTGTGGATTTTTTAAATGGTGATTACATGAATCAGGAATCTACTGAAGTTTTAACAACAGAAATGATTAAACATTCCAAAGAAATTATGACTCTTTTAAAAAGAGACCATATTGATATAACAGAAATAGATAACTATCATATTTATCCAATAGCTGATAATGATACTCCAAAGTTATCTGCTGATAGGCTAGAATATTCTTTATCAAATGCTTTATTTACTTATAAATTATTAGACTTGGAAATTATTAAAGAGATTTATAATGATATAGAAATTCAAAAAAATGAAGAAAATAAAATATCAAAAAAAGATTTATATGAAATGAAGGAAAGTGAAGTGATTGATATTATTGAATCTTCTAGATATAAAGAAATCTTTAATATCTGGAGAAAAGCAAAAAAAGTTGAAGTATCATCTGAAGAGCCAAAAAATGTATATTATGTACATCATGGAGCAAAAATAAGATATATTGATCCATTGTTTAATGGGCAAAGAATATCTAAATGTTGTAAAATTGCTAAAAAAATGATTGAAAATAATTTATCATATGATATGAATAAATTTGTATATTTAAATTTTGATTTTTCAAACTAATAAAAGAATAAGAAAGGTTAAATTACCTTTCTGTATTTCTATTGTTTATTTCTATAATTTTCCCTCTCAACTTAGATATTTCTATTGTTTTTTTTCTCAAATACCTATATTTTTTTATCTTCTTTTTAGTTACATTTCCACCTAAACTATCACTACTGACAGTTTCATCATTACTTAAGGTTTTGTCAACGTGAATATCGGTTCCTCCTGAACTACCTATTCGGTATTGTTTTACTAATTCTTTCATTTCACTTGTTACTTCTATGTTTCCTAAGTAAGAAGGATGATATACTTCTACTCCATCTATGCATGTTTTACCATTATTTTTAAGTGAATACTCCTTTATAAAATCTTCTGCAAATTTTACAACATTTTCAAATGCCTTATGTATATCATTTGGAGTTCCTATCTTTGCAAAATAAGATGAAGGATGTGCTAAATATGCTTTTCCATTCATTTTGTGGATTAAATCAATAACTTCATTTACATCTGGATTTAAACTTGCCATATCTAAATAAAATGGGCTATTTAAATCTTTAATACATCTATTTTGAAATGCTCTCCAGTTTGTTCTTAATTCAAACGGTAATTTGTTTTTATTTTCTTCATTCTCCTGGCAGAAATTGTCTTCCATGTTTTTCATTAATGCTTGTACAAATGCTCTACCTGCAAATTTTCTATTGTCATCATTTAAATCTAAATATGCATCTTCGTTATTAAAATTAAGACCTATTTGATGACCAATTTTTATTAGTCTTTGTAATTCGTCCTCCTGATTAATAGATTTATACTTTACATTACAAAATTGCTGTAATAGTTCTTCTTTTTCAACATCTACACCATATCCCAAAATATGAACTTCAATATTATAATTTTGTCCATCTAAATTAGTAAAATTAAAATTAGCTGGCATTTCAATAGAAGGTATTAACCTAATGCCTCTATATTCTTGTATGTCTTTATCTAAAAGTAGTGGAAGAACCTGAGTGTAAACTTTTAAACTTTTATAATTATTAATTGTTAATACTCCTACATTTTCTTGCTTTGCTTTTTCTAATAATTCTAATAATTTTTCTCTAGTTTCAACGCAATGACAGTGAAGCCCTAAGTTATTTGCTCTATATCTTTTGTTTATTATATTTTTAACATAACCACAAATCTTTCTCATAACTTTATCCCCATTTTTCTTGCATTGCTTATATTTTCTTTTTTATCATCAAAAAAATATATATTATTTGGACTTGTTCCTAATTTATCAATTAAAATTTGAAAAATTTTTGTATCATTTTTTGTGCATCCTAATTTGTATGATAAAAATATATCATCAAATATATTAATGTCCAATTTTTTCTTTAAATAATCAAAATCAATTTGTTTAAGATTTGACAATAAATATATTTGTTTACCTTTTGACTTAATTAAAGAAAGTATGTTTATTGCATCAGTATACAAATTTCCTGTACATTCCCCATATATTTCTTTTGTTTTTTCTATTGTTGTTGTTGATAAAGAATATTGTAATATTCTATTTAAAAATTCATTTGAAGTTATATTTCCCATTTCAGCATCTAAAATATTTTCATCCCAGTATTTTTTAAAATCTTCAAATTTAATTGTAGTCCCAATATTTAAATAAAATTTTTCCAAATTAAATGGTTCCTTAATTACTCCACCCATATCAAAAACATAAACATCTTGCATGAATATTTTCCCTTTCTAATCTAGAAATATTATATAATATGAAACTTAAATTGTCAATTTTGTTTTTATGGTTATTTATTTCACTTGGAAGAAATCCCATCATAGTTTTAAATGCTCTTGAAAAAGCTTGAGAGGATTCATAATTATATTTTATCGCAATATCAATTATTTTTTCTTTTCCCTCTAACAAATCAAGTGCAGACATACTAAGTCTTCTTTTTCTTATATATTCAGCAACTGTATAATTGGTTACAAATAAAAATATTCTATGCATTGTATATTGTTAATAATAATATAACTAATAAAAAGGAGAAAGGCTCCAGATTAGTAAACCAGTCCAGAGCCTTTGCACCCTAGAATATAACGGGTGCAATAAAAATGATTACAAGGAGTAGGATTGCAATAATCATTGCTCCTCCTAAAACTGTTCCTACATATATTCTTGCGCAGATCCGGTCGACTTGTTGCATTTTTTCTTCATTTTTATTCATTTTCCCCTCCTTACACACTTACAGTCTGTCAGTGTGTGTTTCATGTCTTTCTGTTGTAGGTCGCATGAAAACCTAGAATATACTTTTATTATACCATAATTCTATTTAAAAGTCTAATTTTCACAGATAAAGATTATAAAATATTGTATATAAATCTATTCTAATATAATACACTGAAAAATTAAATATAAATAACACACAAAAATGGGTTACTTGAAGTAAAGCTCTTATAGATTATAATTATAACTATATCAGTTTTCAATAGTAGGGTTGAACCCATCCACAAATCGATAGTCCTTTTATTATGCCATTTTTATATAACAAAAGAGATACTGAAAATAATTTATGAGCCCTCCGCTAGGAGCCCAACTTGCATCTTTGCAAAACGAAGTTTTGAAAGTGTCATAGTGGGTTACATACTTTCGTAAGAAAGTTCCTTACATTTGATATTCTTTTATTTCGCAATTTTTTTGTCCACTTATTTTTAGAAGCATTCCGTC
>CANQJY010000003.1 GCA_947624365.1 uncultured Clostridia bacterium | reverse complement strand
GATATAATGCAATTAACAGAAACAGAAGTAAGAAAAATCAAAGAGAGTTCCTAAGTTTCTAGGAACTCTCTTAAAAGTTAATTAAAAAACTTTAAAGTTGTAGAAATAGCATTTTTTCTCATCAAGCATTTTCCATATTCTTTTAAACGATTTTCAAAATTATTAACATTGGTACAAAAAATAGCAAACTCACTCAAAAGAGAGCAAAGTAGAATAAAAGATTTATACTCCAACTGAATTCTACTTAAAACAAGAAAAAACTTATTATTATAAGAATATAAAGAAGAGCACATTAACCCATTTGTAGAAAGTTGATTATACATTCTTAAAGATGCACAAAAAGAACAGAACTGTTCAAAATCTTCAAAACGATAAATAGAAAAATCGTAAATTGGCAATACATTAAATTTACGCTTTACCTTTAGACGTTTTGGAAAAGAAGAAACAGCAGGCTTATCCTCAGCTTTCAATTCGAATTTTGTAATAGTAAAAACAATGACCTCATCTTGAGAAGAAAAAGCCTCAATCAATAATTTATAACCATCTGTATCAAAACCACATTCCTTCTTAGCCTTATCTAAAATTTCTAAGAAGAGTCCTTGTGCCTCAATGGTTTTTGTCATAATAGTATGTAAATCTAAAGAAGAATCTTTTAAATCATCTTGATTAATAATTATACGAATTTTATTTTCTGTTAATTTTTCAATTTTCAAAGTAAACCCTCCTAGAATGATGATATATCACTATATATATTATACAACCTTTTTTAAAATAAAGAAACACACAAAATATGGTAATTCAAAAAAATCAAGCAAAATATAGCAAATCACTTGAAAAATTTATAAAATCAATATATAATACGTATATGACAAAAAAATGTGAGTTTCCGTAAGAAAAAAGAAAGAAAGGAATGAAACAAAAAAATGGCCACAAGAGATAAAAGTATATGGATATTAATTGTATTTATATTATCAGGATTGGTAATCGGGGGACTAATAGGAAAGTTAGCAAGTAATGTACCATGGCTATGGTGGTTGTCATATGAGCAACAATTTGGATTAGAAAGCCCAATAATATTAGACTTAAGTATTTTAAAATTAACATTTGGCTTAATGTTCCAATTAAACGTTGCCAGCATTATAGGAATGATACTTGCAATCTTTATCTATAGAAAAATATAAGGGACAAACAGATGCAAGAAAGGAATGTATTTTGATTTGTCTATAAAGATCAAGGATCTACCAGAATCAGAAAGACCATATGAAAAATTAGAATTACATGGAGAAAAAGCATTATCAAATGCAGAACTACTAGCAATTATAATAAAAAGTGGAACTAGGGAAGAAACTTCTGTGCAAGTAGCACAAAGAATATTAAAACTAAGAGAAACTGGAAGAGAAGACTTATCATTTTTGCAAAAATTAAGTATTGCAGAACTAACAAAAATAAAAGGGATAGGAAAAGTCAAAGCCATTCAACTAAAAGCCGTATGCGAACTGGCTGTAAGAATGTCAAAACCAGCTAATTACAAAGGAATCTATCTAAAAAATCCAGAAGAAGTAGCAAAAATGTTTCTTAGCGAATTTCAAAATCAAAAACGAGAAATTGCAAAAGCAGTATTACTAGATAATGCTTTAAAAATAATTAAAGTCGAAGATATTGCGCTTGGAGGAAGCAACTTTGTTGATATAGGAATAAAAAATATTTTACAAGTTGCAATGAAAGCAGAGGCTTCGAAAGTCATTTTAGTACATAATCACCCAAGTGGAAAAGTAAAACCAAGTGAAGGAGATATCAAATTTACGGACAAACTATACAATGCATTAGCCGTATTTGAAATTGATCTATGTGATACTGTCATTATAGGAAACAATATGCAATATACAAGTGTATATCAATACATAAAAGAAAAAGCAGAAAGAATGCAAAATTGTTAATAAGAAGGGATATGAGGTATGATGAAACTTTTCACAATCGGATCAAAAGATGTAGGAATTGACTTAGGAACAGCCAATATTTTAGTAACACTAAAAGGAAGAGGAATTGTCTTAAAAGAACCATCTGTTGTTGCAATAGATAGGAAAACAGGAAATATAGTAGCAACAGGAACAGAAGCAAAAGAAATGTTAGGAAGAACACCAGAGCAAATAAAAGCAGTAAGACCTTTAAAAGATGGAGTTATTGCAGATTTTACAGCAACACAATTAATGCTAAGAAATTTAATGCAAAAAATTGATAGAAGATATAAACTCGGAAAGCCTAGAGTAGTTGTAGGCGTACCATCAGGAATTACAGAAGTAGAAGAAAGAGCAGTAGAAGAATCTATAATGCAGGCAGGAGCAAAAGAAGTATATCTTATTGAGGAACCTATGGCAGCAGCAATTGGTGCATCATTGGACATAGCAGAACCAAGTGGAAACATTATTGTAGATATTGGAGGAGGAACAACAGAAGTAGCAGTAATTTCATTAGGGGGAATAGTAGTCAGCCATTCACTTAGAATAGCAGGAGACGAATTAGATGAAGATATTGTAAATTATATAAAAAGAGAGTTAAATATAGCAATAGGTGAAACTACAGCAGAGCAAATTAAGATGAGAATAGGCTGTGCAATGCCACTTATGACAGAAATAAGCATGCAAATAAGAGGTAGAGACTTAATAGACGGGCTACCTAGAAATGTACAAATAACTTCAACACAAATGGAAGAAGCAATGAGAGAATCTATTCAAAAAATTATAGAAATAGTAAAAGCAACATTAGAAAAAACACCACCAGAACTAGCAGCTGACATTATGGAAAAAGGGATTGTTTTAGCAGGAGGAGGAGCTTTAATTCAGAATTTAGACAAATTATTAAGCATTGAAACAGGTATGCCAGTATATATTGCTGAAGAACCACTTGATTGTGTAGTAAGAGGAACTGGAAAAACACTAGAAGATTTGGAAAATCTAAAAACAGTATTAGTAAATGCTAGAAAAAGAAAATAATGTCCATTTTGCCCGTTTTGTCCATTTTGGGACGGTCCTTTTTTGGACATTTGAGACAAATGTCCAAAAAAGGACCGTCCCAAAATGGACAAAAGCGACAAAAAGAAAGAGAGAGGAATATATATGCTAAAAAAGAACAAAGTAGGCATTTTAGGAATAATTATAACCATTATAATACTTATTTTTATAGTAATATTTTCTAATGGTGAAAGTAACACTTCTTTTTTTGAAAACGTAGCAAACAAACTAGTAATGCCAATTCAAAATGGATTAACATATTTAAAAAACAAAATGAATGGAAATGACGCTTTTTTTACAGATGTCCAAAACTTAAAAGAAGAAAACCAACAACTAAAAAAACAAAATAGTGAATTAGAGCAATCTTTAAGAGAATTAGAAAATATAAAAACAGAAAATGAAACCCTAAAAGAATACTTAGAACTAAACCAAAAATATGCAGAATACAAAACAATCCCAGCATACATAATTAACAAAGACATAAGTAATTACTCAAAAACAATAATAATAAATGTAGGAAGTAAAGATGGAATTGCAGAAAACATGACAGTAATAGCAGACAAAGGATTAGTAGGGCATATTGTGTCAGTTACAGACAAAACTGCAAAGGTACAGACAATAATAGATACAGCAAGTTCAGTTAGTTGCATGATGGGGACAAATAAAGACAGTATTGTATGTAAAGGAACATTAGAAAACACAACAGAATTAAGAGGAATGTATATTCCAACAGATGCGAATATAATCCAAGGAGACAGTATAGAAACATCAGGATTAGGAGGAATTTATCCAAAGGGAATACATGTAGGAAGCATTAAAAATGTAAGCCCATCAAAAAATATTACAGACAGATATGCTGTAATTGAAACAGCAGTTGATTTTAATAAATTAGATACAGTATTAGTTATAAACAATTAGGTAAAGAAAAGGGAGGAAAGCATGAGAAAAGTATTAACACATATATTTGTTATTTTATTATTGTTTATTGCGTACTTCTTGCAATCCAACTTTTTCAATTGGTTTACTATTGCAGGAGTTATGCCAAATTTATTTGTAATTTGCATTATATTTATTGGACTATTTGGTAGCAAATTTATGGGTGTAACTTATGGAATAATTTTAGGATTTATATTAGATTATCTTTTTAAAAGCAAAGTAGGAATAAGTGCAATTACTTTAGGAGTTGTAGGGATTATTGCAAAATTATTTGACAAAAACTTTTCAAAAAATAGCCGTATTACAATTATGATGATTATAGGAATATCAACAGCCTTTTTTGAAATAGTTTGCTATTTTGCGAACTACATTGTTTTTTCAACAAATTTGGAAATTTTGACATTTATAAAAATACTAGTAATAGAAGTAATATACAATATCATTTTAACAGTCATATTATACCCACTAATGCAAAAATTTGGATATTATCTAGAAAACACATATAAAGAAAGTACAATATTAACGCGATATTTTTAATAAAATTGAGCAAAAGGAGGAAAATATAATTGGCAAAGAGAATAACTAAAAATAATTCGGCTAATACCAATTTAAGATTTAACATACTTACAATATTTATGTACGTTATAGGGATTATTCTAATTGTACAATTATTCAACCTTCAAATTGTACATGGAGCCGAGTATAGAGAACAATCAAACACTAGATTAACAAGAGAAAGCGAATTAGAAGCGGCAAGAGGCTCAATAATGGACAAATCTGGCAATGTATTAGTAAGTTCTAAAACAAAATTTGGATTAGAATTATATAGGAGCAAAATAGATATTAGCACATTAAATACCGCAATTTTGAATATAATACAAGTATTAGAAAAATATCAAGTCGAATATCCAGATCATTTTCCAATATCAATAGACCCATATGCATATACAATACAAGGAGAAACATTAGAAAATTGGAAAAAAAGTAATGATATACCAACAAATGCAACAGCAGAACAAGCATTTTTTATTATAAAAGACAAATATGAAATCACACAGGAAAATATAGTAGAAGTACGAAATATAATGCGAATTAGATATGAAATTGTAAGAGAAGGATATAGTAGCACTAAAGCTATTACAATAGCTAAAGACATTCCAAGAGAAGCAGTTGCAGAATTTTCTGAAAATGCAGACAAATTTCCAGGAGTTAATATTTTTGTTACACCAGAAAGAACATATCCAAAAGGAAGTTTAGCATCACATGTATTAGGATATGCTTCAACTATAAGTGCAGAAGAATACGAAAAAAGAAAAAACATATATGACCAAAATGACATAATCGGAAAAACAGGAATTGAATATGTATTTGAAGAATACCTAAAAGGGCGAAAAGGAATAAAACAAGTTGATATGGCAGTTGATGGAACAATTACGGCAGAATACACAGCAGAAGAAGCAACAGCAGGAGCAGATATTGTTTTAACAATTGATGCAAATTTACAACAAGTGACAGAAGATGCTATTTCAGCAAATCTAGAAAAAATACGCACAGGAGGATTTGGAAAAGTATATAATGCTATCTCAGAAAGCTGTGTAGTAATGAATGTAAAAACAGGAGAAATACTAGCAATAGCAAGTTGCCCAGGGTATAATCCAGAAGACTTTGTAGGAGGAATTAGCACAGAAAACTGGAATAAATATATTAATGACGAGTCAAAGCCATTAGTAAATAAAGCAGTACAAACATCATATTCACCAGGATCTATATTTAAAATGGTAACTGCAATAGCAGGATTAGAATCAGGAGCAATTAATAGTAATACTGTTATTAGAGACACAGGTGTATACACTAAATATCAACAATATGGAACAAGAATGAATTGTTGGTATTACACAGATTATGGAAGAGGTCACGGACCACTAAACGTAATAGGAGCAATCGAAAACTCTTGTAACTATTTCTTTTATGAGACAGCTGATAGAATGGGCATAGACGTATTAGAAAAATATGCAAAATATTTTGGATTAGGAACAAAAACAGGAGTAGAATTGCAAGACGAAACAGCAGGAGTATTAGCAAATAAAGAATCAAAAGCAAAACTACATCCGACTGAATCATATTGGGCTCCAGGTGACACATTAAATGCAGCTATTGGTCAAGGAGATAACGAATTTAGTCCAGTACAAATGGCAAAATATATAAGTATGTTGGCAAATGGAGGTCAACCAATAGATGTTAGTATAATAAAAACTATTAGAAAAGCAGATGGAACAGAAGAATCTCGAAGTAACATAAACCGCTTTATTAGTCAAAAACTTGGCTTAGAAGAAAACGAAAATGAAAATGTAACAATTACACCACAAAATTTAAATGTAGTATTACAAGGAATGCGCTCTGTTACGGAGGAAGGGACAGCAGCAAGTATTTTCCAAAATTTTGAAATTGCAGTTGGAGGAAAAACAGGTTCAGCAGAAGCTCCAGGAAACAAAGTAAATGCATGGTTTGCAGGATTTGCACCATTTGATGATCCAGAAATTGCCGTTGTTGTAATGGCAGAAAATGGTGGACATGGTTATTATACAGCAGATGCAGTAAAACAAATAATGAGAGAATATTTTGGAATGAATTTAACAAATGTTACAGAAGACGTAACAGCAATTCCATATACAGAAATGTTTAGGTAAAGGAAGGATGTATCAATGAAAAATGTAATTAGTGTTCAATTAAAAAAAGATGTTATTCTATTTAAAATATCAGAAAATGCAGGTCAAGAAGAAATTATAAAAGTATTAAAAAAGAAACTGCCAGAATTAAAAAAATTATATCAACAGGAAAAAACACCAATAAGAGTAACAGGAAAAGTATTAAAAAATAAAGAAATTGACGAAATACAAGATTTAATACAAAAAGAATTAGATGTTGTAATTGATTTTGACACACCAAAAACATTAGGATTAGCAAGTATCACAAAAACATTTGAAAAAGAAACATTAATATCAGAAACAACATTCCATAGAGGATCATTACGTTCACGGCCAAAAATTAGAAAAAGAAGGAAGCATAGTTGTTTTAGGTGATGTTAATTCAGGAGCAGAGGTTATTGCATCTGATAATATTGTTATATTGGGAACACTAAGAGGATTGGCACATGCGCGGAGCGAAAGGAAACAAACAGGCTATTATTGCAGCAGGAATATTAGATACAGTACAAGTGAGAATTGCAAATATAGTAAAAGAGATTAACAGAGATGAAGAACCACTTCACAAGCAAGCATATGTTAGTGTTGTACAAGATGTAATTGAAATCCAATAATTAAGACAATAGCAACAAAAAAAGCACAATATATAACATTTGATCTGTTACCTGTTCTTGATATAAAAAAATTAAAAGACAAATAATTAAAATATCATCAAAAAACAGGCGAATACCAAACAATTCAAAAATTGGTTCGTCTTGGTCAAAAAACGCATTATGAGAATTATTATTTTCAATGCGTTTTTTATTATTATTTTCAGGTAATGGAGAGTGCATATAATAAGGAGGAGAAAATCTAAAAGGAAAAGGAGAAAAAGGGAAAGGCATTACGAATTCCCCTTATTTATGTTAGGATTGTTTTTCATCATATCTGCAATTTTACTCATGTTCATCAAATTAATATAACTATCTAATTTTTCCTTTTTTCCATCTCTCAAATACGGCTTCAAAGAATTTAATAAATTACTCCTAGGATCATTTTTTTGATTATTAAAGGCACTAGCCAATTTCATAATTTGATTTACATCAACACCATTTACCTCTTGATTTGTCTCTTTGGGCGTCTCAGAGTTTGAATTATTATTAGAAAACATCTTAGAAAAATTTTGTATCATTTCTGGTGAAATCTGAGAAATAGCGCCATTTAAATCCCCATTATCTACCATGTTTTTTATATTATTCATAGTATTTTGGTCAATTGAATCCATTCTAAACCACCCTACTTTCTATTTACTTATATGATATGAAATCAAACAAAAAAAATGCTTGTATATCTAAAAAGACTATAAAAGTGATTATCCCTAAAATAGAAAAAAATATATTACAAATTTGTAATAAAAACTTCATAAAAATGACATAAAAAACCTAAAAAACGCTTTCCGTAGCATAAAAAAGCCAAAAATTCACATAAAAACTTAAAAAATCTGAAAAATCCCTTGAAAAACTACAAAATACCGTGTATAATAGATAATAGATATATTATGTAATTTAAAAAACATAGGAGGTATTATCATGAGAAACAAAACATGCAAAATCATGATATCTATTGCACTTATTATCACACTAACAGCCATCAACTTTATTTTTGTTGGCGCAAATGCAGTAACATATGCAGTAGATGCGATAGCACAAAAGAAAGCGACAAGCCATAAAAACATCGAATTTATGGCATATTTCAAGGAAGGAGAAAATCAAGTATCAGAATATGGGGCAAAAGCAAATGCAACAGACCTAATGCTATATTTGCAAATTGCAGTAAAACAAGAAGGATACTTCAATGGAAAAGTTTCTTTACAAAACAGTAATTTTAAATTCAAAACAAATAGCGAAGACGAGAGAATTAATAACATTACAGAAAATTCAATTGAATTAAACCAAATTACTGCAGGAGAAACAGTTGAAATACCAGTTGGAATTGAATTCTTAACAGATACAAACTTTGATGTATCTTTATTAAGCATGGAAAGCAAGCTAAAATTAGAAGGTACATACACATATGGCAAAAGACCAGATACAGCAAAAGTAACAGGAACTAGAACAGTTACATTGCAAATGACAAGTCCATATGATGAAGAAAACAAAGGAATAGTACTAAACCAATCAGTTTTAACAAATAAAGTATTCCAATACGAAGCATCACAAAACAGAGTAATTCAATTACAAATAGAAGCAGGAATGGAAAACAATCTATATCCAATTAAAACTGAAAAAGTAGAATTACAGGCACCGACATTACAAGGCAAATACCCAATAAATGTTTCTGTACAATCACCTGAACAATTAGTAACAAATGGAAAAACATTAGAAGAAGGAAATTATACATATGACAAAACAACAGGAAAACTAACAATTACTATTGAAAATGAAGAGCAACAAGGAAAAGTGGTATGGGAAAAATCAGGAACTGACAAATATATTGTTACATATGTATATGAAGGAACAGAGTCAATAGAAGAACAGACAATAGTAGCAAATGCAGAAATATCATTATATGATAGTAACAAGACAGTTGCAAAATTTAATCGAAAAACAACATTATCATCAGAAGAGATAGATAGTGTTATTGAAGTTTCTCTTAATAATACCGAAAATGAAATATATAAAGGAACAATATATGAAGGCATAGAAAGAACAATAGAACAAGAAATGGATATACAAGTAAATTTAGCAGGAGTTGCAGAAGGAATTAAAATACAAGAAAACAATGCAAATACAAATGTATCAAATATCCAAACAAAATCTATAAAAGTAAATCTAAACAACTTAAAAGACATATTAGGAGAAGAAGGAAATATTTCAATAAAAAATCAAGCAACAGGAGCTATTATAGCACAAATTTCAGCAACAACAGGAGCAGATGAAAATCAAAATGTTGCTATTGAAATGCCAGTAGGAATTGGAGCAATCACAGTAGAGACAACAAAACCAGTAAAAGCAGGAATATTAAAAATAGAAACAACAAAGTTAATACCAGCACAAAACAGACAAGCAATGCAAAATGTAACAGAAATAAATTTTGCATTACATACATCATATATGTTAGGACAAATTGAAAACACAGTATCAGATGCAACAGCAACAGTAAAATTACAAGAAACACAAACACATGCAAGTTTAAGTGTAAGTAAAACAGAATTTTCTACAATGCGCACAAACGAAAATGTAGAGATTAGAGCAGTTTTACATAGCAATAATGAAAAATATGAATTATACAAAAATCCACACATTACATTAACATTACCACAAGAATTTGAAAATATAGAAGTAACATCAATAAATTTAATCAATGAAGATGAAATGGTAATCGGACCAGTAGGGCAAAGAGGAAATGTAATAGAAATACAATTACAAGGAGAACAAACAAAATACAAAGGAATAGCAATTGATGGTGCAACAATTTTAATAACAGCAAATTTAACAACAAATAAGAAACAAAAAAATGCAGATACAGCATTTACAATGCAATATACAAACGAAAAAGCAATGCACTATGCAGAAGGAGCAAATATAGGAACAGAAGTAGTTAATACAAAAATAGTATCATATGCAGGATTAATTACAACAAATGCAATAGAACAATATGGAATAGAAACAATTAATAATGAAGGAAATAAATCAGGAGAATTAGAATTAGCAACAGGAGCAAAAACAGCCACAGTATCTGCACAAATAATAAACAACGATGAAACAGTAATGAAAGATGTAACGATTTTAGGAACATTCCCAACAGAAAAAGCTATGGAAGAAAATAACATAGAAGTAGAAGGAAGCAACATACAAGTTTCAGGAACAGATGAATCTGCAGTAAAAATATATTATTCAGAAAATGCAAATGCAACAGAAGATATAAATAATGCATCAAATAAATGGGAAGAAAATATAGCAAATACATCAAAAGTAAAGAAATATGCAATAGTTATGGATGAATTACAACCATCACAAGAAGTAGATTTTGCATATAATATGAACATACCAGCAAATCTAGAATACAACATGGGAGTTTCAGAAAATTATAAAGTATCATATATAACAAATGAAACACAAAAACAATCAGTAGAAGCAAATACATTAAGCCTAAAAACAGGAGTTGGACCAGAAGTAACGACAACATTAACAGCAAATGTAGGTTCAAAAGATGGACAAGTAGCAAAAGAAGGCGAAAAAATCGAATATACAATTACAGCAAAAAATACAGGTTCTGTAGAAGTTAGCGATGTTAAATTAATAGGGCAAGTACCAGAAGGAACAGTATATGTTGAGGAATTCGTCTTAGGAGGGGTAGAAGCTGAAGAAACTTCTGAATTAGAAGATTGTTTACAAGAGCAGACAAATAAAAAAGAAGTAATATTTGAAGGAATAAAACTAGAACCGGGACAAGAGATAACAAAAACATATATGGTAAAAGTACAAAAAGGAACAGATAAAGTAACAGTATCTAATAAAATAGAAGTACAATATGGAGAGGCCAAAAAAGAATCTAACACAGTTGAAACTGAAATAGAAACAGGCAATGTTGAAATTGATATCATATCAAGTACAAGTGCAAAAGATGTTATGAATGCAGAAACTATTTGTATGTATACAATTTCAGTTAAAAATATATCTGATAAAGATTTAAAAAATGTAAAAATAATTTTAAATGCAGAAAATGCAACAATAAAAGAAATTTTTAATTTAGAAAATTTAGAAAGTATTGAAGATAGCAATGCATATACAATAAAACAATTAAATAATAGTGAAAAAGTAAAGTTAATTATAACAGCTAAGATAGATAATATAACAGATGTAGAAACAAAAACAGGACAAATACAACCAATAGCAGAAGTTGATCGTGAAAAATATTATGCAAACAGAAAGCAATTTACAATAAATGCATTTCTTTTAGAGATTGAAAATATTTCTCAAAATGAAAGCCAATATGTAAAAGCAGGAGATACAGTAACATATAAAATAGATGTTACAAACAAAGGAACAAAAAATGTAGCAAATATTAGATTGCAAGATATAATATCTCCACAAGAAGAATTTAGTTCAATAGAGGTTGAAGGAGATCAACTAATAGGTAGCAAGTATGAGATTAGTAATTCATCAAGAGATTACACAACAAAATTAACAATAACAGATTCAGTAGATCCTAACCAGACAAAAAGTTATTATGTTACTACTCAAATAGAGCCTACACTAGCTAATAATAAAGCACTTGAAATTAAAAATATAGCAGATTTATATGCTGAGTCAACTCATTTAGGACAAGCTGAAACAATTCATATTATTGAACCATTTGAATGGAATAATGATTTTTCTTCTGAAGAACCAGATGGAGAACAACAAGGAGGAGAGCAACAAGGAGGAGAACAACAAGGAGGAGAACAACAAGGTGGAGAGCAACAAGGAGGAGAGCAACAAGGAGGAGAGCAACAAGGAGGAGAGCAACAAGGAGGAGAACAACAAGGTGGAGAGCAACAAGGTGGAGAGCAAACTAAGCAAACAAAATTAATATCTGGTACAGCATGGTTAGACGAAAATGAAAATGGACAAAGAGATAGTAATGAAAAACTATTAAATGGAATAACAGTAAAATTATTTAATACACAAACAAATCAATTCCAAAATAATGCAAAAGGTGAACAAATAAAAACAACAACAAATGAAAATGGAATGTATACATTATCAGAAGTACCACAAGGAAGTTTTATGGTAGTTTTTGAATATGATAATGCTAAATATGCATTAACTACATACGAAAAAGAAGGAGTAGCATCAGAGAGAAATTCTAAAGTAATAAGTAGAGAAATGGAAATTGATGGAGTACAAAAAACAGTAGCAGTAACAGAAGAGATTCCAGTAAAAGATGAGCATATTTCATATATAAATATAGGATTAAAAGAACGTAAAGTTTATGATATGAAATTAGAAAAAATGATTACAAGAGTAATAGTACAAAATGCAAATGGAACTGAAACTACACAATTCCCAGATTCTACACTTGCAAAAATAGATATACATGCAAAACAATTAAGCAGTTCAAATGTTGTAGTTGAATACAAAATTAGAGTTACAAACGAAGGAGAAACAGAAGGATATATTAGAAAAATACAAGATTATGTATCAGCAGATTACAAGTTCAGTTCAGAACTAAATAAAGACTGGTATCAAGATGGATCAAATATCTATAATAATAGTTTAGCGAATACAAAATTGGCACCAGGAGAGAGTAAAGAAGTAATATTAACATTAACAAAACAAATGACAGAAAATAACACAGGACTTATAACAAATGTAGCAGAAATAGCAGAAAGTTATAATGAACAAGGATTAAAAGATGCAGACTCAACAGAAGGAAATAGAGCAAAAGGTGAAGATGATATGGCATCAGCAGACTTAATTATAAGTATAAAAACAGGTGAAGTAGTTGCAACAGTATTAGTAGTAGTAGCAGTAATAACAATTCTTGGAGTAGGAGCACTTGTTATAACGAAAAAATTAATTAAATCAGATGGAATATAAGAAGAAAGGAGGGAAAAAAATGAGTAAAATAAAAAAATATATTATATTAATAATTGGATTTATAATATCCATATGTACATTTATGCCTACAGTATCAAAAGCGTCATCTATGGATAGAGTTAATGAGATATTGAATGGAAAATATGGAATTGGGTCAACCATAACATTAACAAATGTGGGTTCTGAAAGATTTTTAAACTCTACTAATGTATATTGTATGGAAAAGGCGGGACATATTGATACTGATGGTGACAATACGTATACTTTAAAAGGATATATGAAAATAGTAGGAAAAGATGCTTATGATATAAATGGTAATTTTAAAACTGAAGCTGATATTAATGCAAAATTTGCGTATTATATAAAACAAGCGGAAAAAAAGCATCTAATGTATGATCCTTCTGATCAATATACACATCATACTAATGGGACTCAAATTAATTTATGGAGATATAAAAATGAATTTAAGAATGAAAACACGTGGTTAGATGATATGGGGTTAACCAATGATTATTTTGTGGATCAGTATTGGGGAGGAGAACCAACAAATGCAGATTCTTTGGACGCAGATGCTGGTACGTATGCTTCTGGCCTTAATAATGTTGTTACTACTGGTATTACAAAATTAGTTACTGAAATTAATAAAACTTTTATTAAAAAAGAAGAAAATACAATACAAAAAAATGAAGATGGATTATTAATTGGACCACTAGCATATCAATGTAGTGGAAATATGAGTAGTTTTACATTAAAAGATGAAAATGGCAAAGAATTTGCGATTAATGATGAATATAAATTATTAATTTGGAAAGATAATCAATTTGCAACTGTAAATTTCGGAGATATAAATATGAAAGGAGGAGCAAGTTTCTATATATACTTAACAAAGAAAGCAATATATGACAGAGATTTTGAAAAATTGCAAATACATTTTGAAGCTGGAGCAGATAGCACAACACCAATTATAAATGCTGAATTATGGTTCTTGCAAGGCAAGGGAAACCAAGGTTTATTAATTGCTAAAGCTTGGGATGGTAATGGCCAACAAACCGCAAAAATGGATGATTCAATAGAGATTCCTACTCCTCCAGTAAATATTAAAAAAATTGATAAAAAAACTGAAAAAATGATAGGTGGAGTAGAGTTTAAGTTAAAACATAAAACATTGGGATGGGTAATTAAGAACGAAGATGGTACAATTAAGTATGATTCCAATAAAGATAAAGCAACGGTATTTACGAGTGATGCAAATACTCCAACAAAAATTGGGAATCTTAAAATTGGCGAATATGAGTTTTATGAAACAAAAAATCCAATATATGGATATGTAATTGAAAATCCAGATAAGCCATTAAAAACATTTAGTGTAACACTCGGAGCAGAAATAACAGTTTCTGTTGAAAATGAAAAGCAAATAGGAGACCTAAAAATAATTAAGGAAGATAAATATAATAAGGAAATAGAATTTGAAGGAGTAGGATTTAAATTAAAGAGAGCAGATGAACAATATGAATCGTTTAATGGATGGGTTCAAACAAAACCAGAAGGAGAAGAAGGATACAATTACATTCAAAATGAAAATAAAGCAACAATTTTCTACACTGATGAAAATTCAGAGAGTTTAATTAAAGGTTTAATAAAGGGTAAATATCTAATATATGAAGTATATCTACCTACTGATAAATATACATGGATGAAAGACTACGACCTTCCAGATGACCCATGGGAAGCCACGGTTATACCGAATACAGAAAAACCAACAGAAGTAACTGCAGAAAATATAAGAGCAAGAGCAAATTTCAGTATAGTAAAAGTAGATAAATATCATCATGAAACTAAATTAAAAAATGTAGGATTTATATTAAGAAGTGTACTTACAAATGAATACATAAAACAGGATGGACAAGAATATAATCAAAACGATGATGCTGTAACAGAATACACTAAAAATAGAAGCGAAGCAACAAGATTCCATACAAACGATAATGGTGAGTTAACAATTTATAATTTGGATATAAACGATGAGCATAAGATGTTCGAAATATATGAAGTAGAAAATCCAAATGGATATTATGAATTTGATCCAAACACACCAATACGTATAACTAAGACATATGATAATGAACTAGCAATTGAAACTAAAAATTTTATAAATGAACAAATATTAGATAAAAATGGTAATGAGATAGAGACAAAAGATGGAAAAATAATGCATCATGTAATAGAAAATGAGCAAAAATATATTGACCTATCTGGATTTGTATGGGAAGATGTAGCAGAAGGAAAAACAAGTGTAAGAAATAATGTATATTATAAAACAAATGCTAAAGACCATGATAAATTAATGGAAGGAATAACAGTAAAACTATTATATGAAAATGGAGAAGAGGTAACTTACTCAACACCAATATATAATGAAAATGGTGAAGTTGCTGGAAATTTGAATAGAGGACCATTTACAGCAACAACAGGGGCTGACGGTAAATATAAATTTAGCAAACTAGAAATAAAAGAATTAGGACATTACAAAATTCAGTTTGAATATGATGGATTAACTTATCAAAATGTTATTCCATGGAATGAATTAGCAGGCAATCGTGCATACTCAGATAGAACTGAAGAGATAAAAACAAGAACAATAGAACTAGCAAAAGAGAATGGTGAAAAAATACCATTTGGAGGAGAAGCAGAAAGCGAATGGTATAGCAATTTACTTGAAAATTATGGTTCAAAAGCAAAAGAAGGAGACATGCGTTCTAAATATAATGATATGTTTGCATATGTAGTAGGAAGGGATGGCAACAGAAAAGTACAAGCTCAAGACGAAGGAAAAAATAATACAGTAGAAGTGGAATATGAGCCTACTTCTGAAAGAGGCAAAAAAACATTTATAGAAAATTCAGAGCGTTATATCACATCAGACACTAACAGAGCAGAATGCCCAATAGAATATGATTATGCTGAAGCTCCAGAGGTTATTACAGAATTGACAGGATTCAATTTAGGATTATACAGAAGACCACAAGCTGATGTAGCTGTAGCTCAAGACTTAAGAAGTACAACGGTAAGCATCAAAGGATATAATTACGTATACAAACATGGTTCATTATTAAATGGAGAAGATTTTAAAAACGATGAAGATCTAGTATGGAATGTTGGTGTAAAATATGACGATTATGCACAACCAGTATACAAAGCAGATGCTATGTATCAAACAGGTAATAAAAATCAAGAATTAACAATGACACTAACATATAAAATAGGACTAAAAAATCAAAGCAATATACTTTCTTCAAGAATTAATAGTATAGCAGAGTACTATGATAGAAACTATAGCATTGAAAAAATAGGAACGGAGATTGATGAAAACGGTAATATAAAAGCAGGTACAGAAATTTCTAACTATAAAGAAAGGACAATGGCTGGAGGAAAATATAAAGCTGTTGATATCTCACTAGGAGATGGAATGTTATTAGAGAACCTAGGTATCAAATCTATATACATTCAATTTAGATTATCAAGAGATGCAATTGCAGAAATAATAAATGACATAGCAGATGAATATAAATTTGAAAGTATAGCCGAAATCACATCTTACACATCATATGAATATGAAATAAATGAGAATACAGGAGAACGAACAGGAACAAAATTGCTTACAGCGGCAGTTGACCAAGATGCAGTTCTAGATAATGTAGATCTTGCAGGAGATCCATTAGATGATGAAGATGATACAAGAAGAGCACCAGCAGTAAAACTTCAGATAAAAGATGCAAGACAAATTAGTGGTTATGTATTTGAAGATGAAGCAATCCAAGAATTATTAGATGACGAAAAGATACGTCAAGGTAATGGAGCATATGATGCAAGTGAAGATATAATAAATAATGTGAAAGTAACATTAGAAGAAGAAAATCAATGAGGTGACTACGAAACAGCAAAAGATTATGAAAATAATAAAGACATAGTAAGTACAACAAGTGGAAATGGAACATATAGTCTAGAAGGCTTTACACCAGGTAAATATCGTATTAAATTTACTTGGGGAGATGACAAATATTCAGTTGTAGCATACAAATCAACAATCTTTGCAAGAGATAGATATGAGTATGAGTCAAGAAACCCAACATTTTATAGAGATGAAAATAGGGCTAAAAATTTAACACATGCAGTAGATAATGAATATATTAGGGAAAAGATTGATGATGCAATATCAAATGGAAATAACATAATACCAGATACTATACCAAAAACTATGGATTCATATACACCAATTCTAGTATTTGGAGTAGAAATTGACCCTTCAGAAATAAAAAATGCTAATCATAAGAATGGGCAATTAAAATTTGATGTTGATGGTATTAACTTAGGAATAATTAAGAGACCAATACAAGCAATAGAGATAGACAAACGTGTAAGCAAACTTAAAATAAGCAAATCATCAGAAGAGGAAATAATCAATGCACAAAAAAGACCAACAGATCCTAGTATAAGTACAGCTATAAAAGATGCACCATACACAACCTATATTGGTAATGATGATCAGACACAACGTAGAAATACTGAAATCAAATCAGAATTAGATGATGAATTGCTACAAAACGTAAGGCTAGAAGTAACATACAATTTCACAGTTACAAACAACAGTGAAAAAGATTATAGTACAGTTGAATTCTATAGATATGGTACAACAGCATCACAGTTATTTGATGAAAACGTAATTAAAATATCACCTACAAATATAGTAGATTATTTAGATAAACAAACCAATTATGCAATAACTAGTGAAGCTAATGAAAATAATGGATGGACTATAGTAACAGATTTAAATAGCTTAAAAGATATTGTAATGGATGATGTCCTTAAATCAAAGAACATCAAACAAACATCTGTATATAAAACAGAAAAATTGGGTAACGAAAAAATAGCACCAGGAGATAATACAACTCTTCAAATGGAAGTAGAAAGACGTATGACATCTGCAAAAGATCAATCTGATACAAATGTAGTTAACCAAGTAGAAATTGTACAAGTTGAAAAAACAGATGAAAGCAACAATGAAATGCAAGTTAAAGGAATGCCATTAATAAATCCAGAAGATGGTAAATATATTACATGTGGAAACTATGTACCTTCAGTTCAAAGAACTACCACATCATCTGGAGAAACAACAGATTTAGAAGCTAAAAATGCAGATGAACCAGATAGTAGTATGGCAGAATCTGTCTTAGTTGTAGCTAGTACAGGTGGTAACAGAAATTACATTCCATACATTGGAGTAGCAATAACAGCACTTGTAGCAATTGCAGGAGGAGTATATTTCATAAGAAAAAAATTAACTAAATAGAAATAACTCAATATAAAAAGAGGTATCGATAAGATATCTCTTTTTGTCGATATCATTGAGAAATTTTTCAAATTTATTGCAATTTTATATAAAATATAATAAAATAAAATTGCAAAGAATCACTTTTTGTAAAAAACTTTTTTAAATTAAGTGACTAAAAAAGACAAAAAACACAAAGGACAAGTAGTAAAATATACACATAAAAAAGTTTTAGAGGTGGTAAGGATGTTTCAAAACATAAATATAGAACAAAGAAAAACAACAATTTTTTCAAATGTATTTTCTTTACAATATATCCCACTATATATCATTTCATTCATGATATCAATTGTAGGAATAGGAGGACAAGTATCTCCATTTAGCATAAGTATGATGTCAGCATGTATGGCAAACTCCGTTCCCATTCTAGGAATAATTTTAACCGGACTAATAGGCAATATTATAGGATTTGGAGTAGAAGGAGCAGTAAATTATTTATTAATCTCAATATTATTAATAATTTCAACATTTATAATAAAACCAATGTATCAAGAAGAAAAAAACGAAAACATGCGCCTATCAAAACACATATTTATTGCAACATTAATAATAGGAATTGCAAAAATAGGACTAAGTGGATTTACTATATATGATATATTATCAGTAATTTCTTTTTCAATTATATCAGTTGTTTTTTACAAAATATTTGTAAACTCAATAAATGTTTTGCAAAGCATAGGAGAACACAAAGCCTTTTCAATTGAAGAAGTATTAGGAGCAAGTTTATTACTTGCAATTAGCTTTACATGTTTTGGAGAATTTAACATATTAGGATTTTCTATTCGCAATATTTTAAGTATTTTAATAGTTTTAATTTTAGGTTGGAAAAATGGAGTATTAGTAGGAACAACAGCAGGAGTAACAATAGGAGTAACACTAGGAGTAATCACATCTGCAGACCCATTAATGGTAGCAACATATGCAATTTCAGGAATGTTTGCAGGAATACTAAATCGCTTTGGAAAATTAGGAGTTATTATTGGATTCTGTTTAGGAAATGTTGTACTAGCATATGTATCAAATGGATATACAGTAGAATTAATTTATTTTAAGGAGATACTAATTGCTTCAATAGGCTTATTAGCCATACCAAAATCAATTGAAATAAATATTTCTGACTTCTTTGGAAATTCAAAATATTTACCAACTGTTCCAAATGGAGCATTAACACAGAGTAAAAAAACAGCAGAGAAACTAAATAATGTATCACAAACAATAGAACAAATGGCAAAATCATATAACGAAGAAGAAAAAGAATTGCCTGTAGAAAGTAACCTGCAAATTTTTAGCACAGAATTATTAGATAACTTAAGGGGTTATGAGCAAAACATGTTATATGATGATATATCTAATGTAGATGGCAAAATTGTAGAAAAAATATTTGATTTTTTGACAGACAAACAAGAAATAAAAAGAGAAGACCTATTAAAAATATTTGCAGATTGTAATAGCTATATTATTGGATTTGATGACAAACAAATTAGTGAATTTTTAGAAGATAACATTACACAAATGGTTAGAGTAATCAACATGTCGTATAAAATTAGCAAATCAAGTTTTGTATGGCAAAAGAAGATGGAAGAAAACAAAAAAAATATGCAAAACCAATTAAATGGTGTATCAAAAGCAATTTCAAGCTTAGCTAAAAATATTGAAAAAGAAATTTCAAGCGAAGGTCAGTTTGAAAAGGAAAAATTACAAATTATAGAATTGCTAGAACAAAAAGAAATTACAATACAAGAAATTTCTATCAGACAACAAGAAAGATACTTAATTGAAATATATATAGAAGAAATCCATAAAAATAAAATAGACGTAATCGAGAAAATTCTAAGTGATGTTTTAAAAGAACCAATTGTTTTAAACGAAGAAGAAAGCTTAGGGAATAGGCTAAATTTCTTATCAGAAGATAAATTTATTATGGCAATTGGAACAGCAGATACAGCAAAAGACAAAAGTGAAGTTTCAGGTGATAGCATATTAAATATTCGTTTAAAAGACGGAAAATATCTACTTGCAATTAGTGATGGCATGGGGTCTGGAAAAGATGCAAGAAATAGTAGTAGCAAAGCAGTAAAAATGTTAGAAAATTTATTATTAGCAGGATTTCAAAAAGAAACATCTTTAGAATTAATCAACAGTAGCCTTATGAATCAAAATAAAGAAGTTTTTGCAACATTAGATATTGCAATTATTGACTTATATAAAGGAAACATTGAGTTCATAAAAAGTGGAGCATGTCCTACATATATAAAAAATGGAGGAAAAGTGCAAATAATAAAATCAAATTCTCTTCCAGCAGGGATTGTACCAAATAGCAATTTACAAGTATATGATAAAGACATTATAAATGGAGACATTGTAGTAATGTGCTCAGACGGAATTCTAGATTCTAATGTAGAATATAAAAATAAAGAATTATGGTTAAGATATGTATTAGAAGATATTGAAACATCTAACACTAAAAAAATTGCAGATTTAATATTAAATGAAGCTATAGACAATAATTATGGGGTTGCAAAAGATGACATGAGTATACTAGTATTTAAATTCTTAGAGAAATAGAAAAACAAGGAGGAGCAAAATGGGAAATAGAGGAAGAAGATATGATAATGAACCAAAGTTAAATTTAAAAAAAGTATTAGCAGTTGTAATAGCAATTATAATTGTAATAATGTTTATATACTTTATAAAGGGACTATTTGATAAAAACGAACCAAATACAAAAATTACAAGTGAAAGCTATTTTCCAATTTACCAAGACGAAAAATGGGGAGTTATTGACAATAACGGAAATATTGTAATTGATCCATCATATGAAGAGATGGTAGTCATCCCAGACCCAAAAACAGATATATTCTTATGTACATATGATGTAGATTATGATAAAGGAAGTTATCAAACAAAAGCATTAAACTCTAAAAATGAAGAAATATTAATTCAATATCAAGGAATAGAAGCAATTGCAAACAAAGACAACAATCATTTATGGTATGAAGAAAATGTTTTAAAAGTTTCATTAGCAGGGAAATATGGACTTATTGACTTTACAGGAAAAGAACTACTATTACCTCAATATGATGAAATAACACCTATTTTAGGAATAAAAAATGCTCTTCTTATAAAACAAGATGGAAAATATGGAATTGCAAGTGATGATGGTAAAATAATAGTTGAACCACAATATGCTGAAATTTCAGTATTAGGAGAAGATAGCAAAACAGGATATATTGTAAAAGACGATAAAGGAAAGTATGGAATTATCGACTATTCATCAAATATAATATTACCATGTGAATATGAAGGTATAACACAAGTATATGGAAATAATTTATATGTAGTTTTACAAAATAAAAAACAAATTTTAGTAGACAAAGAAGGCACACAAGTATTAACAACAGGATTTGACGAAATTGCACAAATATTAAAATTACAAGATAATGGTGTAATTTTCAAAAAAGGAAATCAATATGGTGTAATGAAAACAACAGGAGAAGTAACATTACAAGCCCAATATGATGATTTAAAAGAAGCAAAGACCGGAATTTTAATTTATAAAAAAGATGACAAATATGGAATAATAGATTTACAAGGAAACGAAAAGTTAGAACAAGAATATACAAATATTACATATCAAAAAAAAGCAGATATATACATAGCAGAAAAAGAAAATTATGAATCAGATATATTAGACAATACATTTAAAACAAAACAATCAGGAATGTTATTAGAATGCAACACAGAAGAAGGCTATATAAAAATAAAAGAGGAAGACCAAACAAAATACTATACATTACAATTTGAAGAAAAACAAGAAAATCAAATTTTCCCAAATCGAACACTATTCGTAAGCAAGCAAGACGAAAAATATGGATTTGTGGATAAAGAAGGCAATGTTGTAGTAAATTATGAATATGATGATGCAACAGAACAAAACGACTATGGCTATGCAGGAATAAAAAAGGATGGAAAATGGGGTTCAATAGACAGCACAGGAAAAGTGATACAAGAACCAAAATATGACTTAGAAGATTACTTACTAGTAAACTTTATTGGAAAATGGCATTTAGGAGAAGACCTATACATGAATTACTACAATCAACAATAGTGTCCATGTCCACTTTGGGACGGTCCTTTTTTGGACATTTTCACAAATGTCCAAAAAAGGACCGTCCCAAAGTGGACACAAGTGAACAAACAGAAAGAAGTGTTATTATGAAAATTTTTTGTGGAACAGATATAATAGAAATAGAAAGAATAAAGAAATCAATAGAAGATATTGGTAAACACTTTTTAGAGAAAGTATATACAGAAAAAGAAATTGCATATTGCGAATCAAAAAACAGCCAGAAGTATCAACATTATGCTGCAAGATTTGCTGCAAAAGAAGCTACTTTCAAAGCTATTTCAACTAATTTACCAGATAAATATGCGATTAGTTGGAAAGATATCGAAGTAGAAAATAATAAACAAGGAAAGCCTTGTATTCATTTAAAAGGAATAGATAACGACTTATTTGAAAGTATTGATATTAGTATTTCACATTGTAAAAATTATGCAGTAGCATATGTAGTCATATTGCAGAAAGGGGAAAACTAATGGAACTATTTGACGGTCATGCTCATTTAGATGATGAAAAATTTGATGTAGACAGAGATAAAATTATAGAAGAAATAAAAAAAGCAGGTATCACAAAAGTGATATCTGCTGGTTATAGTTTAGAAGCATCTCAAAAAGCAGTTGATTTTGCAAAAAAATATGATTGGATTTATGCAACATGTGGAATTTCTCCAAATGATATTCCACAACAAGAACAAGAATTGTGGAAAACCATTTCTAAAATTGAAGAAATAGTGAAAACAAACAGACAAAATGTAGTAGCTATTGGAGAAATAGGTCTAGACTATTATTGGGAAAAAGATGAAAGCAAAAGAGAATTACAGAAAAAAGCATTTATAAAACAAATACAACTTGCAAATATGTTAGAATTACCAATAGTTATCCATACAAGAGATGCTATAACAGATACAATTAGTATTTTAAAAGAAAACCCTGTAAGCCAAAAAGGAGTATTCCATTGTTGCCCTCAAAACAGAGAGTTAATAAAAGAAGCTCTTAAATTAGGTTTTTATATTTCTTTTGCAGGTCCAATTACATTTAAGAACTCTAAAAATGCAAATGAAATGATTAACCTAGTGCCAAACGATAAAATACTAATTGAAACAGACAGCCCATATTTAGCACCAGAACCAGTACGTGGTACACGAAATGATTCAAGAAATGTGCGATATGTAGCACAAAAAATTGCAGAAGCTAAAGAATTACCAATAGATACAGTTGCCAAAATGACATTTGAAAATACATGTAAAATTTTTAAAATTTAAGCATATCCCGTATTTCCGTAGCATAATATAATATTATAAAACGTTAAACACAAATAGGACAAGAAGTAGCAAAATTTGACAAATTGTCCAATATATGTTATAATAATAACTGTATTGCCAAAGGAGGTAAGAAAAGATATGAAAAATCAAGAGAACGCTTCACTTTCAATCATCAAGATTATATGTGTAAGCATTATCTTAATCTTAATATCAGGAATTAGTGTTTTAGCGGTAAATACAAATTTAGCAGATGTAAAAATTACATTACAAAACGGATATGAATTAACAGCATTAACAGGTAAACAAACTGTAGCTGAGGTTTTAGAAGAAAATCACATCATTTTGGAAGACACACAAAAAACAACACCAGGTTTAGAAGAACCAATATCTTCTGGAACAGTAATAAAAATTACAGATAAAACATATAATGAAGTAAAAATAGCAGAAGTATCAGAACAAGGTGTACAAACATCTTTAGATGAACTAATGCAAAACTATGCACCGATAACAGAAAAAATTGTAGTAGAACAAGTAGCTATTCCTTATGAAACAATCACAAAAAACACAGCAGGAACAGATACTAATGTTGAAAACAAAGTAGTACAAAAAGGTGTAGAAGGATTAAAAGAAATTACTTATAAAGTAAAATACCAAAATAATATTGAGATTGAAAAAACAGTTTTATCAGAAGTTATTATAAAGCAACCAGTAAACAAAATTGTACAAGTTAATAAAAAAGTAGTAACAACAAGAGGTTCAACTGATGCAAGAACATCAGCCGTTTCTTATGGCGGAGGAAAGTGGTCTTATTCAGCAAGTGATTTTGACCTATTATGTGCTATAACAGCACAAGAATGTGGATCAAGTTACACAGGAGCATTAGCTGTTATTACTTGTGCATGTAACAGGGCAGAAAGTGCTAAATGGAGAAGAAATGGAACAGACCCACTAAGCCAATATAAAGCAAGAGGTCAATTCTGTTATTCAATAGATAGCCACTGGAAAAGACGTTTAAATGGAAACTATTCATCTGCTGTAAAGCAAGCCGTAACAGATGCTTTAAATGGAAAAAGAAATCATAGTTATTTATCATTTAGAGCAGCAGGAACACATTCTGGTGTATATATCGGAGGAAATGTATATTTTTAAAAATAAATATCAAGAGTTGGTATAATTGCCAACTCTTTTATTTTATAATGGTTGATTTTTTAAGAAGAATATAGTAAAATAGAGGAAAATCAAAGAAACGGAGAAATCAACATGAAACTAATCTCATGGAATGTAAATGGAATAAGAGCATGTGTAAACAAAGGATTTGAAGATTTTTTTGAAAAAATAGATGCAGATATTTTTTGCATTCAAGAAACCAAGTGCCAACCAGAGCAAATAGATTTACAATTTAAAGGATATGAGGCATATTACTATAGTGCTGAACGCAAAGGATATTCAGGAACAGCAATATACACAAAAATAAAGCCCAAATCAGTTAGTTATGGAATTGGAATAGAAGAACATGACAAAGAAGGAAGAGTAATAACATTAGAATTTGAAAACTTTTATATGGTAACAATATATACACCAAATGCAAAAAGAGAGCTAGAAAGGCTTGCATATAGACAAGTATGGGAAGATGAAATCAGGCGATATCTATTAGAACTAGATACTAAAAAGCCAGTTATCATGTGTGGAGATTTAAATGTTGCCCATAATGAAATAGATTTAAAAAATCCGAAATCAAATCGAGGGAATGCTGGGTTTACTGATGAAGAAAGAGAGAAAATGACAGAACTATTAAAAGCAGGATTTATAGATACATTTCGTTATTTATATCCAAATAAAGAAGAAGCATATAGTTGGTGGTCTTACATGGGGCATGCCAGAGAGAAAAATGTTGGATGGAGAATAGATTATTTTATAGTATCAGATAAAATAAAAGAACAAATAAAAGAAGCAACTATTTATCCTGAAGTATATGGAAGTGACCACTGCCCAGTAGGGTTAGAAATAGAAATATAAAATGGGAAGGAAAATATTTATGGAAGAAATCAGAAGTAATTGGAAAAAGTGGCTATCATGGTTTTTATTAATTGTGAGTGCTATTATTGTATATAAAATATTTGATAATTTCGGAAATATACAAGAATGGTTTGGCACATTTTTCCGCGTATTAAGGCCATTTTTTGTAGGTATATTTATAGCATATATCCTAATAATGCCAGCAAGATCAATTGAAAAAGCATTCAAAAAAAGTAAAAGCAAATTTATTACTAAACGAGCAAGAGGTCTTAGTGTATTAACAACATTTGTTGTTGTAGCTTTAATATTAATGATTATAATAAATGTTATATTCCCAGTATTAAGAGATAGCATAATAGAATTAGTCGGAAATATTCAAATATACTATGAAAATGCTGTTCAAGCAATTACAGATTTACCAGAAGATTCTATTTTAAAAAGCGATATTGCGATGAGTATAGTAGAAAGAATTCAACAAATTAATATAACAGAATTATTAAGCTTAAACAATGAAAGAATACTAGAATATGTACAAAATTTATTTAATGTATTTTCAGCAATATTTGATATATTTGTATCAATTGTTGTATCTGTATATATTTTATTAGAAAGAGAATCAATAATTGGATTCTTAAAAAAGTTAGCAAAAAGAATACTAAAAGAAGAAACATACCAACATTTAGATAATTATTTTGGACAAGCAAATGAATTATTTTTCAAATTTGTTAGTAGCCAAGTGTTAGATGCAATGATAGTCGGAATATTAACTACAATTGCAATGAGTATAATAGGGGTAAAATATGCACCATTATTAGGATTTATGATAGGATTATTCAACATCATTCCATATATTGGAGCAATTATAGCAGTTATAATAGCAGTAATTATAACATTAATAACAGGAGGAATTGGGCAAGCAATACTTATGGCAATTGTTGTAATCATATTACAACAAATAGATGCAAACATAATAAACCCAAAAATCATAGGAAACTCATTAAAAATAAGCCCACTACTAGTAATTTTCTCAGTAACAGTAGGAGGAGCATATTTTGGAATTATGGGTATGTTTCTAGCAGTACCAGTAGCAGCAGTAATAAAATTAATAATGGAAGACTTTGTCAAAGAACGATAGAATGTCCATTTGGGGACGGTCCTTTTGTCCATTTGGGGACGGTCCTTTTTTGGACATTTGTTTCAAAATGTCCAAAAAAGGACCGTCCCCAAATGGACACTATATTCTTTGCAATAGGTATTGTATACCACCATTTGCAACAGCTGTCAAAATCAAAATAATAATACCAGCAGTAAGAACCCCAACAATAATTGGAGGGATAGCTTTTTTAGGAGGTAAATCTAGAAAATTAGCAATTAAAGAACCAACCCAAGCACCTGTACCAGGTAATGGAATAGCAACAAACAAGAATAATCCAAGTGCTGCAAAGTTTTGCAATCTTGGGTTATTTTCAATATTTTTTGTAGCTTTATTAGAAGCCCAATCAATAACAATTTTAAAAGGTTTCCACCTTCCAAAAAAATCAAACAAAGGTCTAATATACTTAACAATAAAATATACAGGAATAATATTTCCTATAAAACTACAAACAAAAGATTCTAAATAGTTTAAGTGGAATGTAAAAACACCTATTGGAATTGCACCCCTTAATTCAACAATAGGTATCATACCTATAAAAGCTGTCAATAAATATTTAATCAAAATCGGTAAATTAGCCATAATTATATCCTTTCGCTTTTTACTTTAACAATTTATTTTGTATATATCATACTCACATAATTTTGTCAATTAAAATAATCTCAAAAAAAATCAAAAAAAATTCTCAAAAACCTTGACATCCGTAAGCAAAATTTGATATAATAACATTTGCAACATTTATTTCAAATTAAGATTTTAATTTTAAGAAAAGAGGAATTAGATATAGGAACCCCATAAGAAAATTTGTGGTGAAAAGCAGACACTTTCAAATATCTTATAAGAACTATATGCTAAGAGGGACTTTCCTTAAAATCAAATAAATTCATTCTGCTTCAATAAAATATTAAGGAGTGATTTTTTTGAAACTAAAAGAAATCCAATACGAAAAAGCCTCAAGAAAAGATTTCGCAAAAGTTGGAGATTTTATCGAAATGCCAAACCTAATCAAAGTACAAAAAGACTCATATGACTGGTTTATAGAAGAAGGATTAGGAGAGGTATTAAAAGATATATCACCAATTGAAGATTATTCTGGAAATCTAGTTCTTGAGTTTTTTGACTATTATATGGAAGACAAAACCAAGTATACATTAGAAGAGGCAAAAGAAAGAGACACAACATACTCTAGCAGACTACATGCAAAAGTCAGACTAATCAATCGAGAAACAGGCGAAATCAAAGAACAAGAAATTTATCTAGGTGATTTCCCACTTATGACAGACAGTGGAACATTTATTATCAATGGAGCAGAAAGGGTAGTTGTTAGCCAATTAGTACGTTCACCAGGATGTTACTATGACGAAATATTTGACACAAAAACAGGAAAAAAGACATACACATCAACAGTTATGCCACTAAGAGGAGCATGGCTGGAATATGAAACAGATGGTAACGACATTTTCTGGGTTCGTGTTGACCGTACAAGAAAAGTACCAGTAACAACATTATTACGTGCAATTGGTGTAATAAGTGATGACCAAATTAGAGAACTATTTGGTGAAGAAGAAATGTTAACAGCAACAATTGCAAAAGACCCAATAAAAAATCAAGATGAAGCCCTAATTGAAATATATAAAAAATTAAGACCAGGTGAATTACCAACAGTTGAAGCTGCAAAGAACCTATTCAATGGTTTATTTTATGATGGAAAAAGATATGATTTAGCAAAAGTAGGAAGATATAAATTTAATCAAAAATTAGGACTAGCTGGAAGAATAAAAGGAAAAATATCAGCAAATGACATAGTAGATAGTGAAACAGGGGAAGTATTTGTTCAAGGTGGAGAAATCATTTCTGAAGAAGTAGCAGAAAATATCCAAAATGCAGGAATTAATATAGTTGACGTTATGATTGGAGAAAGAAAAGTAAGAATTATAGGAAATGCAACTGTAAATCCACACAAAGTTTTACCAGATGTAGATTTAAGCAGTTTACATTTCAAAGAAGATGTTTACTATGAAGTTTTAAAAAATATCATTGACAATACTGACAAAAAAGATTTAGTAAAAATGATGAAAGAAAGATATGATGAACTAGTGCCAAAACATATCACAATTGATGATATGATTGCATCAGTAAACTATTTACTAAATTTATCACATGGAATTGGAAAACCAGATGATATAGACCATTTAGCAAATCGTAGAATTCGTTGTGTTGGTGAACTTTTACAAAATCAATTTAGAATTGGTTTAGCAAGACTAGAAAGAGTTGTACGTGAAAGAATGACAATTCAGGACTTAGATGTTGTAACACCACAAACTTTAATAAACACAAAACCAATCACATCAGCAATTCGTGAATTCTTTGGAAGTTCACAATTATCACAATTTATGGATCAAACAAATCCACTTTCAGAATTAACACATAAAAGAAGAATTTCAGCATTAGGACCAGGTGGACTAACAAGAGAAAGAGCAGGTTTCGAAGTACGTGACGTTCATTATACACACTATGGTAGATTATGCCCAATCGAATCACCAGAAGGACCAAACATAGGATTAATATCAGCACTTTCTTCATTTGCTAATATCAATGAATATGGATTTATAGAAACACCATATAGAAAAATTGACCCTAAAACACACAAAGCAACTGATATAGTAGAATATATGAGTGCAGATGTTGAAGATAATTATATGATTGCACAAGCTTCAGAACCAATGAACAAAAAAGGTGAATTCATAAATGACAGAATAAGAGTTCGTTATAGAAATGATATTATCGAAGTAGATAAAGATCAAGTACAATATGTAGATGTTTCACCAAAACAATTAGTATCAATTGCTGCAGCCATGATACCATTTTTAGAGCATGATGATGCAAAAAGAGCATTAATGGGAGCAAACATGCAACGTCAAGCAGTTCCATTAATGATAACAGAAAGACCAATTGTTGCAACAGGTATAGAATATAGAGCAGCAAAAGACTCTGGAATTTTAGTATTAGCAGAAGATGATGGAGTTGTTGAAAAAGTAGCAGGAGATGCAATTACAGTAAAATATCAAAATGGAAAAACAGTAGTACATAAATTACGTAAATTCAAAAGAACAAATGGTGGTACTTGTATCAACCAAAAACCTATTGTAAAAAAAGGTGAAATAGTTAAAAAAGGAGATGCCATCGCAGATGGACCAGCAACCAAAGATGGAGAAATGTCACTAGGTAAAAATGTATTAGTTGCATTTTCTACATGGGAAGGATATAACTACGAAGATGCTATTTTACTAAATGAAAGACTAGTAAAAGAAGATGTATTCACATCAATCCATATTGAAGAATATGATTGTGAGTGTCGTGATACTAAATTAGGACCAGAAGAAATCACAAGAGATATTCCAAATGTTGGTGATGATGTGTTAAAAGACCTTGATGAAAACGGAATTATCAGAATTGGTGCAGAAGTAAGACCAGGAGATATATTAGTTGGAAAAGTAACTCCAAAAGGAGAAACAGAATTAACAGCAGAAGAAAGATTATTAAGAGCAATCTTTGGAGAAAAAGCAAGAGAAGTAAGAGATACATCTCTACGTGTACCACATGGTGAAGCAGGAACAATAGTTGATGTTAGAATCTTTACAAGAGACAATTCAGATGAATTAGGACCTGGAGTAAATCAAATTATTAGATGTTATATTGCAACAAAAAGAAAAATTTCTGTAGGAGATAAAATGGCAGGACGTCATGGTAACAAAGGTGTTATATCAAGAGTATTACCAGAAGAAGATATGCCATTTTTACCAGATGGTACTCCAATAGATATTTTATTAAACCCATTAGGTGTACCTTCTCGTATGAACTTAGGTCAAATCCTAGAAGTACACTTAGGAGGAGCAGCAAAAGCATTAGGATGGCATGTATCAACACCAGTATTTGATGGTGCAACACAAGAAGATGTTGAAAAAATCTTAAAAGAAGCTAATATGAGTGCAGATGGAAAATCTATTTTATATGATGGCCGTACAGGTGACCCATTTGCAAAACCAGTAACAGTTGGTGTTATGTACATGTTAAAATTACATCACTTAGTAGATGATAAAATCCATGCTCGTTCAACAGGACCATACTCATTAGTTACTCAACAACCATTAGGAGGAAAAGCACAATTTGGTGGACAACGTTTCGGAGAAATGGAAGTTTGGGCATTAGAAGCATATGGAGCAGCATATACACTACAAGAAATGTTAACCGTAAAATCTGACGATGTAGTTGGAAGAGTAAAAACCTATGAAGCAATTGTTAAAGGAGAAAACATACCAGAACCAGGCGTTCCTGAAAGCTTTAAAGTATTAGTGAAAGAATTACAATCTTTAGGATTAGATGTACGTCTATATTCAGAAGACAACCAAGAATTAGAACTAAAAGAAAATATAGAAGATGGTATCGAATATGATCCAGAACAAGAGAAAAAGATGTTATCAGCAGAAGATTTTGCAGAAGAAGATGAATTTGAAGAAGGCTTTATAGATGAAACATTAGAAGATGATGACATAATGATAGAAGATGATGAGAGTGATGCACTTTTTGATGAATTAGATGATGAAGATGATGAAGCAATTTTTGATTCTGAAGATGATGATATCATTGAATAGGGGGGAAAAGAGTGGACGAATTAGAGATTTTTAACAAATTAAAAATAGGAATTGCATCAGATGAACAAATAAGAGAATGGTCAAAAGGAGAAGTAAAAAAACCAGAAACCATAAACTACAGAACGTTAAAACCAGAAAAAGATGGTCTATTTTGTGAAAGAATATTTGGACCAACAAAAGACTGGGAATGTCATTGTGGAAAATATAAAAGAGTAAGATATAAAGGAATTGTCTGTGACAGATGTGGAGTAGAGGTAACAAAATCAAAAGTAAGACGTGAAAGAATGGGGCATATTGAATTAGCAGCCCCAGTTGCACATATCTGGTATTTTAAAGGAATTCCAAGTAGAATTGCAACAATGTTAGATGTTTCACCAAGAAACTTAGAAAAAGTTATATATTTTGCATCATATATAGTTGTAGACAAAGGAACATCTGGTCTAGAAAAATGTCAAGTGCTAAATGAAAAAGAATATCATGAAGCACAAGAAAAATATGGAAAAGATAGTTTTAAAGCACAAATGGGTGCAGAAGCAATTAGAACATTGTTGGCAGAAATTGATATAAACAAACTATCAGCTTCAATAAAAAAAGAAATTGAAAAAGCAAGTGAGCAAAAGAAATCTAAATTAATAAAAAGATTAGATACAGTAGAATCTTTTAGGATTTCTGGTAACCGTCCAGAATGGATGGTTATGGGAGTTATTCCTGTTATTCCACCAGAATTAAGACCAATGGTACAATTAGACGGAGGTCGTTTTGCAACATCTGACTTAAATGACTTATACCGTAGAGTTATAAACAGAAATAACAGACTAAAAAGATTATTAGAATTAGGAGCTCCAGAAATAATTGTACGTAATGAAAAGCGTATGTTACAAGAATCAGTAGATGCATTAATAGATAATGGTAGACGTGGAAGACCAGTAACAGGAGCAGGAAACAGAGCATTAAAATCTTTATCAGATATGTTAAAAGGAAAACAAGGACGTTTCCGTCAAAACTTATTAGGAAAACGTGTTGATTATTCTGGACGTTCTGTTATAGTTGTAGGACCAGAACTAAAAATTTATCAATGTGGACTTCCAAAAGAAATGGCAATTGAATTATTCAAACCATTTGTTATGAAAGAATTAGTAGGAAGAAATCTTGCACAAAATATAAAAAATGCAAAAAGAATGGTAGAAAGATTAAATCCAGAAGTATGGGGAATTCTAGAAGAAGTTATAAAAGATCATCCAGTTATGCTAAACCGTGCACCAACACTACACAGACTTGGAATTCAAGCATTTGAACCAGTATTAGTAGAAGGTAGAGCAATAAAACTTCACCCACTTGTATGTGAAGCATTTAATGCAGACTTTGACGGTGATCAAATGGCAATCCATTTACCACTATCACCAGAAGCACAAGCAGAGGCAAGATATTTAATGTTATCAACAAATAACTTATTAAAACCACAAGACGGAAAACCAGTAGCAGTACCAAGACTTGATATGATTTTAGGAAGTTATTATTTAACAATGATTATAGATGGTGAAAAAGGGGAAGGCTCATATTATCGTGACCCAGATGAAGCAATTATGGCATTTGAAAACAATGATGTTGGAATTCACGCAAAGATTTTTGTAAGAATTGAAAAGGAAATTAACGGAGAAATTCAACACAAAAAAATTGAAACAAGTGTTGGAAGAATTATTTTCAACCAAGGAATTCCACAAGACTTAGGATTTATAAACAGGGAAGAAGATCCATTCCAATATGAAATTAATTTCCCAGTTGTAAAAAAGACAATGGGAACAATAATAGAAAGAGTTATCAGACTACATGGCTTAACCGAATCAGCAGAAGTAATTGATTATATAAAAGCATTAGGATTTAAATATTCAACATTAGCAGGTATTACATTCTCTATGAGTGATGTAGAAGTACCATCTGCAAAAAAAGGAATATTAGAGGATGCAGATAAACAAGTAGAAACTATTCGTAAGCAATATGCAAGAGGTTTAATAACAGAAGATGAAAGATATAATGCTGTTATAAAAGTTTGGGAACAAGCAACAAATGATGTAAGTAAAGCTATGGAAGATAACTTTGATAATTTGAATCCAATTTACATGATGGTAAAATCTGGAGCCCGTGGAAATATGAACCAATTACGCCAGATTGCAGGTATGAGAGGATTAATGGCAAGTACAACAGGTAAAGCAGTTGAAATACCAATCAAATCATCATTTGCAGATGGATTAGACGCCTTAGAATACTTTATATCAGCCCATGGAGCAAGAAAAGGACTTTCAGATACAGCTCTAAGAACAGCAGACTCAGGATATTTAACAAGAAGATTAGTTGATGTATCACAAGATATCATTGTAAGAGATGAAGATTGTGGAACAGAAGAAGGAATTATAATATATGACATCAAGGATGGAAATCAAATTATTGAAAAATTACAAGAAAGACTAATTGGTAGATTTGCATTACATGATATTATAAATCCAGAAACAAAAGAACTAATTGTAGACACAAACACAATGATTACAGAACCAATCGCAGAAAAAATTGTAGAAGCAGGAATTGAAAGAGTAGAAGTACGTTCTGTACTAGGATGCCATTCAAAACATGGTGTATGCCAAAAATGTTATGGAATGGGCTTAGCAAGAAGAGATTTAGTATCTATAGGAGAATCTATTGGTATAATTGCAGCCCAATCTATTGGAGAACCAGGAACACAATTAACAATGAGAACTATTCACTCAGGAGGTGTTGCAGGTGTAGCAGATATTACACAAGGTTTACCAAGAGTTGAAGAACTATTTGAAGCAAGAAAACCAAAAGGACTAGCAATTATCACAGAAATTGCAGGTAAAGTAAAAATCAAAGAAACAAAGAAAAAGAAAGAAGTCATTGTAACATCAAAAGATGACTCTAGAACATATACAATCCCATTTGGTTCAAAAATGAAAGTAAGTGACGGAGACATGGTAGAAGTGGCACAACCATTAATAGAAGGTTCAATCAACCCAGCTGAAATTTTAGCAATTAAAGGACCAGAAGGAGTGTATGAATACTTAATATCAGAAGTACAAAAAGTGTACAGAAACCAAGGTGTTGACATCAATGACAAGCACATAGAAGTAATAGGAAGGCAAATGCTAAAAAAGGTAAGAATAGAAGACAATGGAGAAACAGACATGTTTGCAGGATCACTAATTGACATGTACGAATTTGAAGACAGAAACAAACAAGCAATAGCAGAAGGAAAGAAACCAGCAACAGGAAAGAGAGTCTTACTAGGAATAACAAAAGCCTCACTAGCAACAGACAGTTTCCTATCAGCAGCATCATTCCAAGAAACAACAAGAGTCCTAACAGAAGCAGCAGTCAAAGGAAAAACAGACGACCTAATCGGACTAAAAGAAAACGTAATAATAGGAAAACTAATTCCAGCAGGAACAGGAATGAAAAAATACCAAGACATCCGCATCAGTACAGAACTAACAGAATAATGTCCATTTTGGGACGGTCCTTTTTTGGACATTGTGTCCACTTTGGGACAGAGTTTAAAAAAGCAATAAAGAGGGTGTCCTAAAATAGGAACCCGAAAGCAAAAATTCCAGTGAGAAATCGCTGGAATTTTTGTGTATAAAATTTTAATTATATTTTTTGATGAAGAAATAGTTTTTGCTATTGCCGTTTCTTTATTTTTTTCTATATCTTTTTTATTCATTCTTTTTATATTTAATGCAAAGGACTTTGTCAAGTAAAGTGTGTAATTTTTTTTAAAATTAAAATTTTTTATAAAATCAGTGATCAATTATCGTCACTG
>CANQJY010000002.1 GCA_947624365.1 uncultured Clostridia bacterium | reverse complement strand
AATCATAAAGTTTACTTCTTTATATCCTCCAAGCCCTGTTTCATTTTCGTTTAATACTTCTAATTTCCAATGCTTTTTTTCTGCATACATGGTGTACATTCTAAATAGAGTTCCTGCAAATAATGCTGCTTCTTCTCCTCCTGCTCCTGCGCGGATTTCACATATAATGTTTTTATCATCATCTGGGTCTTTTGGGATTAATAAGATTTTTAATTCTTCTTCTATTACTGGTATCTTTTCTTTTGCCTCATAATATTCTGCTTCGGCTAATTCTTTTAGTTCTGGGTCTTGGAGCATTTCTTTTGCCTCTTCCATTGATTGTTTTACCTTTTTGTATTCTCTATATTTTAGAACCACTTCTTCTATACTAGAATGTTCTTTCATCAATTTTTGCCATTCTGTTTGGTTATTAATTACTTCTGGGTCACTTATCATTTGAGTTAATTCTTCATATCGTTTTTCAACGAGTTCTAATTTGTCAAACATATTTCTCTCCTTTTTCTAAATTACTGTACTATTTTACTGCATTTGCATGGCTTTGTCAAGATATGTATTATAGTTCTATCAAATCATATGGTATTTTTTGTTTGTCTAAAATATTTTTTTCTCTATTTGTACATGTAAATATTAAAATCTGCCTGTTTGAATATGTTTTTGACATATATGTCAAGAAATTTTCTAAACGTTCTTCGTCAAAATATGCAAATGTTTCATCTAAGATTATTGGCAATTGTTCTGAAGATAAATCATCTATCATAGATAATCGTAAAGAAAGATATAACTGTTCAATTGTTCCTATACTTAATTTTGTAGCTGGAATATATTCTCCTTTTTCATTTTCTACAATTAAACCTTGTTCATCATGGAAACGTACATGTGTATATTTTTGGTTTGTAATATTGCAAATTATATTAGATAAATTTTGTGTAAACTTTGGTGTTACTGTATGACGCATAGTTTCATAACATTCTTCTAATACTTGCTTTGCTATATCAATTGCAGTATTTAATTTTTGTAATTCTTGCCTTTGCTCTTGTAAATTTGCATATTCTTCTTCCATTTTTGCTAATTTTTCTAAACTTGGTATTATATTGTTTTTGTCTAATTGTAATGCGTGTAATTCAATTTTTTTATCATTAATGTTATTTTGTGTTGATTGCATTTTGTATAATATATTCTTAGATGTAATTGTTTCCATTTGTTCTTTTGCAATTTTAGGATATTTTTTTAATGTTTGTATTTCTTTTTCTATTTCTTCATTGCTTTTTTCTAAAATTTTTATTTCATTTTCTAATAAATTTTGTTTTTCTTTTAATATTTCATATTGCTTTAAATTTTCTTTTTGTTCTTTTATATCTTGTTTATGTTTTTTTGTTATTACTAGAATTGCAATAGCTAAAAATATGATACTTACTGCTATTGTAACTATGTTTATAATTACATTTCCCAAAAATATTGGTTGTAAAATAGCATTTAAAATTAATATTATTGCTGTAATTACGAATAAGTATTTTCCGTATTTTTGAGCCTTTTCGCTTTTTGTTTTTTTCTCTTCACATGTTTTTATAATATCATTAAGGCGTTCATTAATTTCTTTGATTTTTTCTGAGTTTTGCTCTTTTATGTTTTCTTTTACTGCTATTTTTTGATTTTCCATCTCTTGTTCTTCATAAGAGATTTTTAATTGCTGTATTTCTTGCATTTCTTTTTCTAATTCTTGGATTTGTTTTAATAGTTGCTTTTCCTTTGTTTCTGTTTCATATTGTTTGTCTTGATATTGCTGTAATTTTTCTTTTTCTTCTTCAATTTGTATAATCTTTTTTTCTATTAAATTTATAGGCTTTTCGCGTGTTCTACTGCTTCCGATTTCGTCTAATTGCCTACGGTTTAAACGGTCTACTGCTATTTTATATGATACTTTATCTTCTCCTGTGCCTACTAAATTTGCTATTTTTTGTACTAATATTCCTTGCTCACTTTTTTGTAATCGTGTTTCTTGCTGATTTGCTACAAGTGTTGATAAAAATAGTTGTTCATCTACTTTTGTTTGTTCATAAAAAAAACTATTTCCTGTTGATTTATCAATTGGAAATTCCTTTGAAATATCTTCCATGTTTTCATTAAAGATTTTTGGGTTTTTCTTTTTAAAATCTCTTTGAATTTCATATGTTTTTTTATTATCTAATTGATATGTTAATTTTCCTGAAAATTCTTCTCCTACCCATGGTTCATATTTTTCAAAGTCTGAATATTCTTTCCCTTTTTTATTTTTAGAAATACCGTAAAAAATATTTACAATATATGATAAAATTGTGGATTTTCCCGCTTCATTTTTTCCATAAATTAAATTTATGTTATTACCAAATTTTATTTCTTTATTCTGTAATTTGCCATAATGATTGATTTTTAATTGCTGTATTTTCAAAATTATCTCCCTTCTATTGAAGTGCATCAAATGCAATTTCAATGGCCTTTTCTAATACTTCTTTTTCTGTTTCTGATAATTCCTTATTTTGCATTCTTTCTAACATTTTTCCTGCAAACATTCCTTTCAAGGTGCTATCATTTTTTATTTTTTGTAAATCATAATATGGTTTTGTTTTATCTTTTATTTTGATTATTTGTTCACTTTCTATAAATTGATATATCTTATATGTATCAATTTCAAAGTGTCGTGTTCCTGTTAATATTATTTTTATAAATTCTGTATTTGAATATTCTTGTTGATTTATTTTTTCTATTAATTCTTCTTTTGACAAAATGTTTGTAACATCAACTTCTTTTTCTATAAATGCTTTTTCGTCTAATGAAATTAATTCTAATTTAATTTCTTGTTTTGTTACATCTCCTACAATCATTCCGTGTTCTCCTAATTCGTCAAATCCTAGGGAAATGCAAGAGCCTGGATATACTATTCTTTGATTTGGCTCATCTTTATATGATGGTTTATGTATATGCCCCATTGCAACATAGTCAAATCCTTTATTTTCCAATGTTTTTCTTGGAATTGGATTGTATTGTCTATCTTCTGTGTTAGATGAATTTATTGAACCATGTAGAATTGCTATATTTAGCTTTTCTGGATTTTCTATTTTTAATTCCTCTATGCCACAATTTGTACAATAAAAGTCATTAAATCCATATCCATAAATATCTGCATCTTGTAAACTGATTTTTTCAAATTTTGAATTAAAAATATGTACATTTTTGTTCCATTCATATTGTGCATAATATGAATTTTGTAAATATGGGTCGTGATTTCCTGGACTAATAAATATTTGTGTATTTGGAATCTCTTTAAATTCATTGTTTATATACTGTATTGTTGATTGCTTAATATATTTATGCTCATATAAATCTCCTGAAATTAATAATATTGGAATTTGGTGTTCTTGAATATATGTAATTACTTTTTTTAATATTTTTCTTTGATCTAATCTACGTGTATCTCCTAAGATTTCTTTGTTTGATAAATTTATAAATGGGCTGTCAAAATGCATGTCTGCAATATGAACAAATTTCATAATTATTCTCCTTTTTTATTTATATTATCCTTATATCATACAAACGGAAGTTTGTCAACAAAAAAAGATATGTGCTTAACATATCTTTTAATCATTATCATCTAATGGCCCAAATAATTCGTCAAATTTTGCTTCTAATTCTTTTTGTAAATCATATGTATCTTCTTGTGGTAACATTGGTGCATCTTCTTCTGTCTTTTCTAAAACTCCTATTGGACTTGTTTGTGTTTGTTGTTCCTGTAATGTTTTTGGTTCTTCTACATCTTCAAACAGGTCATCTAAAGATTCTATTTTTAGATTTTCTGCATTTTTTTCTTGCTCTTCTTCTGGTACATATGGATTGTATGGGTTGTATTTTCTCCAAGTTCCTCTTTCAATTTCTCCGATATCATTATGGCTAATTTCATGTTCTGCTAATTCTTTTGCCATTGGCTTTTTGAAATAGTAGAATTTTTTTGTTTTTATTGGTTTTAATCCTTTTACAAATATTATGCAGTCATCTATATCCATTCTACGTAATTCGTCTGGTGTCATTAATGCTCTTGCCATGACCTGATCAGATACACTTTTTCCTGTTCTCCAGTTTTGCCTATCTTTGTTGATTGAAATACTATCTCTTTCTATTGTTTTTTCTCCTAGTTGCTTTGAGAAATATTCTACTGTTTTGTATGAGTTGCTTCCTAAAAATAAGTGCGTGTCACAGTTACCCATAATGGTTTCATATGACTTTTCATATACTGCTTCTAATTGGTCTACGTTTTGTAAAATAACACTAAATGATATTTTTCTACTTCTAGATGTTGATATTTTCTTGTCAAAGTCTGGTATTTTACCAATATTGGCAAACTCATCTAGTATAAAGAATGTTTGAATTTTTAATGCTCCTCCGTTCCTGTCGGCATAGTCATATAGTTGTTGTATCATTTGAGAGAAGAATATTGTTAATAAGAAATCATATGCTGTATGAGTATCTGATGAAATAACATATACTGCTGTTTTTCTGTTTCCTATATCCTCAAAGTTTATTGTGTCTGTTGATGTTAATTCTGCAATTTCTTTTGAGTCAAATTTTCCTAATTTAGATTGTAATGTACTTAAAATAGAGCTATATGTTTTTTCTGGTGCAATTTCTATTGATTTGTAGTACATTCTTGCTGGATGGTCATATGGTAATACACTGATTAGTTCTGTTAATAAATTACTTCCACCTTTATTATTTGCTGCTCTAACAAGTTCTGCACAACTGGCTAGGTTTTGCTCTTCTTCTGGTCTAACTGCTAGTAAATAATATATTAATGCTTTTAATAACATCTCTGCTGAATCATCCCAGAATGGCTCCGCTGTGCTTCCTTCTGATTTTTGTCCTCTAATAATTGTATTTGCAATTACATCAACATCAATTTCTGAATTGATATGCCTTAGTGGGTTATATCCATCACTATATTGTGGTCTTACTAAATTTAATACTTTTATTTGATATCCATGATCTCTTAAATATCCTGCTGTTCTGTCATATAATTCTCCTTTTGGGTCTGTAAATACATATGAGCCTAACATTTGGTATGCATTTGGTATAGAATATGATGCTGATTTACCAGAACCTGATCCGTCCAACTACTAATACGTTTACATTTCCTCTCTTGTCTACTGGTAGATAATTGTTTTCTGCTAAAATTATTCCTTTGTTTTTATTTAAAATTTCGTATTGTTCTCCTCTTTGGCTCCAGTCACTAGATCCATGCTCAATGTCTGAATATTCATTTTTAGGTGCTGATTTTACAAATCCAATAAAAAAGAATATTAAATAAAATATTGTAAATCCAACAAGAAAGGATGTAAAGTCTCCAACTGCTCCTTGCTCAAATATTTTTCCGAATGATACAAATGGGTGCATGAAGTTTTCTCCAATTGCTTGAAAGATTGTTATATTTCCTAATTTGGCTCCCTGCTTTGCTTGGAATATACTAAGTGATACAGGCGAAACAAATACTATGGTTAAAAATACCCATAGTATTGCACATATTATAAAAGTTTTTTTATTTCTTTTAATTGCTCCTTGTATCTTGTAGTTCATACAATTCACCTACTATCTTTGGTTTATTCTATCTTTCATTTTCTTTGCTTTTTTCTTTTTGAATACGAATATCATATTCTTGTTTCATTATTTTAGCATTTCCTTCTTCTTGTACTTTTCTTCCATTTAAATTTCTAACTCTAATTCCTTTTTTTGTTTCAGGATCATATCCCCATTCATGTTTAGAAACTTCTGTATCAATTTTTGGTCCTATATTAGAATCTTTTGATCCTTCACCTACTGTTTGTATTTTTTTACCTAGTTCTAGTCCTGTTGTCATTATAAAATTAACTTCAAAAGCATTATTTGTGCTTGCTACTCCTGGATTTCCCATTTTTGTTTTCCTCCTTAAACATCCTTTTTGTCCCTGATTTCAAAGGCAAAATAAGATTTATATGGTTTTAATTTACATTTGCCTTTTACTTCATTTGTGTTTTCATCAAAATAAAGCATTGGCTCTACTTCTTCTGTAGTCTCTGGGTCAATAATGCATATTGGTCTCTTTAAATTTGGTGTATATTGAAAATCTTTATACTCTGTTTCTTTCTCATTATAGATACTGTTAAATTTTAATGGCATTGGTTTTTTTGAAATAGATATTTTGTCATCTTCTAATAATGCCATATTTACTACTACTCTATCTTTTCCAAAAGATAATATTACTAAATGATCTTCATCTTCTGATGGGTTATCAACATAAAAAGTTTTTCTAGTATTTTCACCTCTAAGTTCTTGAGTAAAGTCTAATCTTTGTATTGTATATTTTGGTGCATTTTCTAAAAATTCTTTTTCTGTTTTGTTTACTTGATATATTACTGTTTTTACATCTTTAGGATCTGTGATACTAAAGTGCTTTCCTTGCCACATCTCCATTTTTTGACACCTCACTCCTATGATTTATACATAGCTTGTCTTTTGCATGCCCACTTTTTATTATACAGGAAAACAAGCTATTTGTCAATATAAAATTTATGTAAATTGTTGTTTTTAAGCATTTTTCTCAATATTTTCTCTCGGATTGAATTTTGAAACTTCTTTTAATTGCTCATATATTGCTTTTTCCGCTTCTGTTATTTCTCGTGGAACTACAATTTTTATTTCTGCAATTAAATCACCCTTTTCGCCTTTCTCTTTGTAGTATCCTTTGTTAGGTATACGTATTTTTTCTCCACTTTGTATTCCTTGTGGAATATATATTTTTGTTTCTTCTTCAATAGTTGGTATTGTTACTCTTGTTCCTAAACTTGCTTCCCACGGTGTCAATAGTAAGTTTGTATATAAATCACTTCCATTTAATTTAAACTTTTTGTTATCTTGAATTTGAATTTTTATATATAAATTTCCGTTTTTTCCACCGTTTTTTCCTTGTTTTCCTTGCCCTATTAATCTAATTCTAGCACCATTTTGAATTCCTTTTGGTATAGTAATAGAAAATGTTTTGTTTTTTCCTTCTACTGTTTTTAGTGATATTTTCTTTTCTATGCCAAAATATGCTTCTTCAATTGGAACTTGTATTTCCGTTTCTATATCTTCTCCACATATTGGATTCTGGCCTTTTTTAGTTGTTGCATCATTTTCTATATTTCCTAAAAACATTTCAAATATAGATTCTTTATTCCTCAAATTTTTTTGGTGAGTGCTTGCATAATGTGCATTCCATTTTCTATCATATTTTCTCTTAGAAGCTGGTATAGATAATATTCTATATGCTTCATTAATATCTTTTATTTTTTCTTCTGCTAAATTATTTCCAACATTTACATCTGGATGATATTTTTTTGCTGCAGCTCTATATGCTGTTTTTATTTCTTCTATTGAAACTCTACTAGTTTCTAAATCTAATATTTTATAATAATCTTTATATACCATTTGACATCCTCTCCCACTTGTTTGTTTTTTATCTTGTAGGAAATATATTACCTAAAAATAAAAATAGGTAATCATATTGTACTATAACTTGAAAAAAAAATCCATAGTTTTATGGATTTTTCTAAATAATTTTTTAAAACCTGTTCCAAAATGAGTAAATGTCCAAAAAAGTACCGTCCCAAAATGGACATTATGTGCATAGGTCGTAAAATTTCATTCCGTTTGATGCTTTTATTAATATTGTGTCTTGTGGTTTTGTTTCGTTTTTTAAGTATTTTTTTATTTTTTCTTTTGTTTCATAATAATATATTTCTTTTTGCTTATTGTTGTTGTTTTTGTTGTTTGGGTTGTTGTGTTTTTGGACTTCTTCTACTATGTATTTGCTGTTTTCTCCACAACAGATGAGTATGTCTATATTTGAGTTTGCTACAACTTGACCTACTTGCCTGTGAATGGTTTCTGCGTGTGTTCCTAGTTCAAATATGTCTCCTAAAATGGCTATTTTTCTGCTTCCTTGGCATCTTTCTAAGTATTGTATTGCTGCTTTTATGGATTCTAGGCTGGCATTGTATGCGTCATTGATTATTGTTATTCCGTTTTCTTTTTTTATGATTTCCATTCTTTTTTTGGTTAGTTCAAATGTTTCTATTCCTTTTTTAATTTTGTCAATTTCAATCCCAAGTTGTTTTCCTATTATTATTGCGCATAGTGCGTTATAAACAAAGTGCATTCCTCCTACTGGGATTTCTATTTGTGCTGTTTCTTTTCCTATATGGCATAAAAATGTACTGCTATTTTCTTTTAGTTCTACATTTTCTGCCCATACTTCTGATGGCGTTTCTATTCCGAATGTATGAATTTTTATGTCTTTAGATTGTTGATTTTCTAATTGCCATTTGTGTAATAGGTCATTGTCATTGTTTACTACAATTTCTTTTTGTTCCATTCCTTCTAATATTTCTAGTTTTGCTTTTAAAATGTTTTCTCTTGAGCCTAGATTACCAATATGTGATGTTCCTATATTAGTAATTACCGCAATATCTGGTTTTGCTATTTTTGTTAATTGACTGATTTCTCCAAAATGGTTCATTCCCATTTCTACAACTGCTACTTCTTCATCTTTTAAACGTAATAGGGTTAGTGGTAATCCTATATGGTTATTGTAATTTCCTAATGTTTTTAGAGTTTTATATTTTTGAGATATTACATTTGCTATTATATCTTTTGTACTAGTTTTACCTACACTTCCCGTTATTGAAATTACTTTTAATTGTTTTCCATATTGTTCTCTTTTGTATTTTGCTATTTTTTGTAATGCTTCTAAAGAGTCTTTTACAACAAGAACTGTTTTGTTTTTCCATTTTTCTAATGCTTCTTTTTTTAATTCAATTTGGTTTATAATCGCTATTGGACTTCCTTTTTGAAATGCTTCTTCCCAAAAGTTGCTTCCGTCTATTTCTCCTGTTTTTATTCCAATAAATACTTCATTTGGTTGAATACTTCTTGTATCATATGAAAATGCTCCACAAACTTCTTGTGTATTTCCTTGTATTAATTTTGCTTGTGCTATATCAATAATATCTTTTACTTTTAATGCTTTTTCCATATAGTATCATTCCTCTCTAATAAATTATTAATATATATGATATACATTATATGATGTTAATTTCTTTAAATGTTGGCAATTTGTGAAATTTAGATATTTTTTTATCATTTCTATATTTGTATTATTTTGTTCTTCAGTGCTAAAAATTATAATGCCTTTAGAAATATCTTTATCTTTGAATATGTTTCTTATATTTTCTTCTGTGTACTCTATATCTTTTGCAATATAGGATTCGTCTATTATAGAAAATAATAAAATGTCGTCTAAAAAGCTTCCTCCTTGTGGTTGATAAAAATATATGGTTGGTAAATTTAGTTCTCCTTTTAATTCTTCAACTATTTCTTTTCTATCTTGATATAATAGTTCTGGTTCTAAATGTAAGATGAATGGTGATATTAAAGTTGCACAAAGGATAATGCTTATTATGATATTGCTCCATTTTTCATTATATATTTTTTGCAATAATTTATATAAGAAATATATAGCAAGAATGAAGAATAATCCACATATTGGAACTATATATCTTAAAACTCTCCAAGGTGAACCTATTGCAGACATAATAAAGAAAAATATTGATGGTATGTATATAATTCTTAATATTTCCTTTTTTTCTTTATTTATTTTTAGTTGTTTTTTCTTATAGAATTTCTCATAAGTAAAAAGTATAAGTATAATAATTAAGATTACTGGCATTAATCCGTTAAATCCATAATAATTTAAATTGTATATGTGCGTAAATATACTTACTGCCATTTCACTTATATTTTCTAGATTGCTTATAACGCCCTTTCCCCTATATCCGAAAAACATATGTTGAATTGAATATGGAAATATAATAAGTGATACTATTCCTGCTATGATTATTGATATTGTATAATATGTTAATTCTCTATATTTCTTTTCTTTCATATATTTTATCATAAATATAAAATATATTCCTACTAAATAAAACAAATAATAGTAGTGTGTTAAAATTCCAGAGAGTATAGTTATACCTATCATTATTAATAATTTAAAGTTTGTTTTTTCAGTTTCTAATAGTTTTATGTGCAAAAATATTGTTATTAGTATCTCTAATGTTAATAATGAATACATTCTTATATAAATAACATTACTTATAGATGCTAATGTAATAGATGATATAAATGCTAGTATTGTTGCTTTTGTTTCTGCATTTTTTTCTTCTTTTAATATTTTCTTTAAGATTAAATACATGAAAATAGTAATAAAAATATATATTATAATATTTATTGTTATGCCTGTCCATTTAGAAAAATGCCCTATTGTAAATTGCATTGCTGTTCTTAATATAAGATAATATAATGGTGGATGTACGTCATTTTTTTGATTTTCGTATACTGGTGCATAGTTTTTGATTTCATCTTTTTCAACAGATAAATAGTCTTCATAATATTCTTTTGTATGCCAATTGTTGTAAAAGTCTTCATTGTTTTGTATTTCAACTTTGTCATAATTTGATAATCCATATGAGTATGCTTCATCTATGTGTATATATTGTTTGTAATTTCCTACTATGATATATATAATGGTTTGGATAATTAGTAATATTACTAATAAATGTTTTTTCATAAATATTTTTTTCTCTCTTTCTACTCACTATGTTTAAATAATAGCATAAAAATTTTAGAATTGCAATTTATAGAAAAGATTAACATTATCAATTCGATTGAACATTATTTTGGACATATGGAAATAATACCTATTGGAAGAATATCTGTTACACAAACAAGTAATTTGACGGATTTACTTACATATCACCAAAAGGAAATTCAAGATGCATATGAGCTAGGAAAAAATATTTGACAAATTTTTGTTTTTGATAATGAAGATACAAAAGCAGGCCTTTGTTTTAAAGCCTGCTTTCTTTATTCTCTATATTTTAAGCTTTTTTTGATTGCTCATATGCTTTCTTTACTGCTCTTACTAATTGGTCTGCACAAGATGTTCCTCTATATCCGCACTTAATTCCTCCTATTTTTTCTTCAATTTCTTCAACTGTCATTCCTTCTAGTAATCTTGGAAGTGCTTGTAAGTTTCCTGGACATCCTCCATCTAAAAACTGTACATTTGTTACAACATTTCCATTTAGTGTGAATTTCACTCTTTTTGCACATGTATTTTCTGTTTCCATTATATATTCCATTGTTTATCTCTCCTTTTCTTTTTTATTATATATTCGCTATTTTTCCTTGTCAAGGATTTTTATTTCCTCTATTATTTTATCACAGATTATCTGATGTCCATTGCTATTTGGATGAAGCCCATCTGCTAACTTATCTAAGGTTAGTTTATCATACATATAAAAATATCTAATCTCATTTTGTTGGCAAATTTCTTTTAATTTATTGTCAAATTGAATAATTTTTCTATTAAAATATCTCTTTTCTTGGCTCCATGGTACTGGCACTACTTTTGTTTCATCTACTTTTGAAAGTCCAATAAATAAAATTTTGTTAGAATATTTTTTTGCTTGTTTAATTAAATACAATATATTTTCTGCAAATTTCTCTATTGTTACTCTATCTTTTCCATTAATATCTTGTGTATCGTTAATCCCTATAGCAAAGATAATTATTGTTTCATTTTCTTCATCTTTTCTTGTTTGTATTTCAAAATCAAATCGTTTTCTTATGCCTTCTGAAATATCTCCTGATATGCCTAAATTATAAACATAAAAATCTCTTTGAGTATTAGTTTCTAAATTTAATCTAAGACGATTTACCCATCCACATTTTTCGTTGTCTCCTTCTCCATATGTAATACTATCCCCAAAAATGAATATGTCTGTATCTTTCATAACATTCTCCTCACTTTTCTAGCGATATTTTATCATAACATTCAAAATTTTACAATATGTATTTTAAGGGGGGCTTTTCATGTTTATTAGATCATTTAAAATTTCTAAAAAAATTTTTATTTTTTGTTCTATTTTAATTTTCACGATAGCCTCAATTTTTGTATATTCTTTTGCAATTTCCGCTACTCAAGAAACTCCTTCTGAAAAAAAAGATTTTATCAAATGGGTAGATTTTAATGTGTCTTGCCAAGCCTTGTTAGATACTTCTAAATTAGATATTGATTCTCATCAAAACGAAACTGAGGATGGAATTGTTTATAATTGGATTGAACTTTTAGCATACTTAGCTTGTAAAAATGGTGGCAATTTTAAAAATTATAGTAAAAAAGATTTGAATAATCTAATTACACAATTAAAAAATGGCCAAAATATGTCTGATTTGACTTCTGATTTAAAATTTTATGATTATTATTATGAAAGTTATTCTGCTGTTTTAGGAAATGATTTAATGGGTTCTATTGGTACTCCTATAATTGCCGTTGAGTCTGGTATTGTAGAACATCTTGGTTGGAATCAATATGGAGGTTGGCGTGTTGGTATTCGTAGTTTTGACGGTAAACGCTACTATTATTATGCTCATTTACGAAAAAATCATCCATATGTTGAAAATTTAGAGGAAGGCTCTATTGTAAAAGCTGGTGATGTAATTGGTTATTTAGGAATGACTGGATATAGTGTAAAGGAAAATGTGAATAACATTAATGTTCCTCATTTGCATTTTGGTCTGCAATTAATTTTTGATGAATCTCAAGTAGATAGCCCTAACGAAATTTGGATAGATGTTTATCAAATTGTGGAATTTTTGAAAAAAAATCGCTCTAGTGTATATATGGCAAATTCTGTAACAAAAGATTATGCAAGAAAATTTGATTTTATGGAGAAAAATTTAGAAGAATAAACTTATAAAAATACTAGCCTTTAAAAATTTTGTAAAGGCTAGTGTTATTTCTTCCCAAGTGTTATGCTAATTTCTTTATTAATTTTTCCTCTAGCTATTTTTAATGTTACTTGGTCTCCTGGTTTTTTTGTATAAATGTATTCTCTTAGATCGTTCATCGTATTTAATTGTTTTTCATCAATAGATAATATTATATCTTTTTCTTGCAATCCAGTTTTGTCTGCAGGTCCATTTGGCGTAATTTGTGCTATATAAATTCCCTGTTCAAAAGAAATATTACTATTTAAATACGGTATTACTTCTTTGTCATATGCATAAATTCCGATTGTTGCTTGTTCATAACTTCCTTGTTTTTGATAATTTTCAATAATACTTTTTACAGTATTGATTGGAACAGCAAACCCTATTCCTTCTGCTGTTGTTATTTTTACTGTGTTAATTCCAATCACTTCACCATTTGGCGTGATAAGTGGTCCTCCACTGTTTCCAGGGTTAATTGTTGCATCTGTTTGAATAAGGTCTGACATGTATGCTTCATTGTTTTCTTCTTCTATTTTAATGCTTCTATTTTTGGCACTAATAATTCCTGATGTTACAGTTCTTCTAAATTCAAATCCAATTGGGTTTCCAATTGCATATACCGTTTCTCCTACCCTTATTTGGCTAGAGTCACCTAATTTTGCATATGATAAATTTTTAGCTGCAATTTTTGTTAGAGATAAATCTAAATCTGTATCACTCCATGCAACTATTCCTTCATAATTTTGTCCGTTTTCTAAAGTTATATAACATTTACTATATTTGCTTCCAGTTACATGCTCATTACTTAGTATATATCCATTATCAGTTACAATTACTCCTGTTCCTAAACCTAACTCTGCTTCATTACTTGAAGTTAAAATTGAATTCCCTGTGTTTCTTAATTTTGATATTCCTACAACATTTTTAGTTGTTTCTTCTATCATATCTGAAATAGTTTTGCTTTTTTCTTCTGTGTTTTCCACAGTTTGTTCGTTTGGTGTGGATAATACTCTTGATGTTTCATATGTTGAAGGTTCAATTTCTATATTTTTATATGTAGTATAAATATAGAATGCGCTTATCCATAATAATATTAAAATAATTGCTATTATTAATATTCTTTTTTTTGGATCTGTCCTTTTTCCTCTTTTACTTTTCATGAAAACACCTCGTTACAAGTGTTCCCAATTATTTTTATTTTTAAACATTTTTAAAATATTATATTCTCCTAAACCTATTTTTTGAAATGGGTATAGCTTTTTTTGACTATTTTTTATAAATTGTTCCATATTCCATTGTTCGTTTCCCGTATATACTATAATAGGTATAACTGTTGGGATTTTCATATGTCTTCTAATTTCAACATTTTTTAATGCTTTATCTATAACTCCTATAATATAACTAAGAATTCTTGCTGGCATAGTATAATCAATTTTCTCTTGATGCGTAATTAAAAAAAATATATTAGTTCCAATAATTCGATATATAATACTTATTTGGCCATTTTGAAACATTGTATTTATATAGCTAGATTTATACATTTGTAGCATCTCTGGTGTAAGGTGTAAATTATCTTTTACGGCATTATTGATAATAGGAATTATTTTTGTTTTATTTTCTAATTTTTTTTGTAATTGTATATTATTTATTTTTCTTTTTGAATTTTTCCAATACTCGTATATTTCACCGGTCTTTAATTCTTCTTTTCCATTATACATTTCTAAAAAAATTTGTTTTTCTATGCTAAGTTTAAAATGTTTATCTGCATATATTTTTACTTGCTTTTTATATTCTATATATTCTTCGTATGTAAATATTTTCATTGTACTTCTCCTTTGGTCAATATGGTATGCATATATTAACATAAAATGTAGTGTTTTTCAATTGTTTCCGTTAACTTTTCATCGCAAAATTTGATAAATTTCGACATTTTATGAAATTTATTTTCTAAACTATTGCATTTTTTTTGTGTTATTTATATAATTGCCTTAATAAAGATGTGTCATGTCCATTTTGGGACGGTCCTTTTTTGGACATTTGTTTCAAAATGTCCAAAAAAGGACCGTCCCAAAATGGACAAAATTGACAAAGATGTGTAAATGGAGAAAAAGATGTTTAAATTAACAAATCCTCAATTAAATATTTGGTTTTCACAGCAATTTTTAAAAGATTCAAATGCTTGTAATATTTGCGGTTCTGGTTTAATAAAAGAAAAAGTTGATATTCCTTTGTTAAAACAGGCTATTGTACGTCTTGTACAAGAAAATGATAGTTTTCGTATTCGCCTAACTGTAAATGATAGTGAACCTTTCCAATATATTGCTGCTGATGATATATATGGAGTAGATGATATTTCTGTTGTAAATCTACCTTCTACTGAATATCTCATGTCTTTTGAAGAAGAATTTGTAAAAGAGACGTTTTCATTGCTTGATTCTCGTCTTTTTACTTTTAAACTTGCTGTATTTCCTAATGGATATGTAGCAGTTGTTTTAAATTTACATCATATTATTTCTGATTCGTGGTCTATGGGTATCACTATTCAGGAAATTGTAAAAATTTATCATTGTCTATTATCTAATAAAGATTATGTTTCTGATACTGTTTCATATACTGAACATATATTAGCAGAACAAAAATATTTGGATAGCAAAAATTTTCAGAAAGATAAAACTTTTTGGATGTCTTATCTACAGGATCCACCTACTCCTACTAGTATTCCTTCTTTATCAGATAATTTTGTGGATTCTCCTGATGGTTCTAGGCTTACATTTCGTTTGGACAAACAAATTATGGAACGTATCAATAAATTATGTTCAGACTTTCGTGTTTCTAATTATGTATTTTTTATGTCAGTAATTTCACTATTTTTAGCAAATGCTGGCAATGTTGATGATGTACTTATTGGTACACCAATATTAAATCGCGCAAATTTTAAGGAAAAACGTTCTACTGGTATGTTTGTAACTACTGTTCCTTTTCGTACTCATGTTTTTAAAAATATGCGCTTTTCAGAATTTTTAGAAGCAAATCGCTCTGCTTTTACCTCTATTTTGCGCCATCAGAAATATCCTTATTCTCAATTGATGGAAGATTTGGGTAATAAAGATAATTCTATTTCTCATTTATATAATATTGCTGTTTCTTATCAAATTACAAAAACTTTGTCTCATGATAATGGGGATTGTGAGTTAAATTGGGCTTTTACTGGTAATTGTATGAATGATATTAGTATTCACTTGTATGATTTAAATGATATTGGTAGTTTGGAAGTAGATTATGATTTCGTTAATTCTAAATATACTCAAGCTGATGTAATGGTTTGGCACAATCGTTTATGTTCTATGATTGAACAGGTTGTATCTATGCCTGATATATTACTTCAAAATGTGCAATTTATAACAGATAAAGAAAGATTACAATTGACTCAAAATCTTCAATCTGGCTTTTTAGATTGTCCTTTGGATTGCACTATTATAGACCTTTTTCAAAAACAGGTAAGACTTCATCCAGATAGTATAGCATGTGTTTATCAAGATACACGACTTACTTATAGTCAATTAGATAAAAAAGCAAATCAATTAGCACATTACCTTTCTAATCAAGGTGTAAAGTCAAATGATATTGTTGGAGTATGTATGCATAAAAATGATTTCTTTGTTATTAGTATTTTAGCAATTTTAAAATTGGGTGCTGCTTATTTACCAATGTCTTTTGATTATCCTGAAGATAGAATTCGATATATTTTAACTGATAGTCATGCTAAACTATTTTTAACAGATCAATTATTCAAGTTAAATGATATTAAAAATTTGGTTGTTTCACGTGCAACTGATATTTCTTTAGATGATTATTCTTCTGACTCTTTACATGTGTCTATTGCTAGTAATCGTTTATGCTATGTAATTTATACTTCTGGTTCTACTGGAAGGCCAAAAGGAGTTATGCTTACACATCGTAATTTAGTTAATTTTTTATATACTTTTTCTAATTGTTTTGAAAATGGATTTTCAAATGAAGATGTTTGTTTATCTAGTACAAATATTTCATTTGATGTGAGTGTGTGTGAACTATTCACTCCATTATGTTTTGGAGCTACTTTAGTTTTATATCCTCAAAACACATTAACAGATATTCCTCTTTTATGCGAACTTTTGGAAGAAGAACAAATTACCTTTTTATATATTCCTCCAAATATTTTAAATGATGTATATAACTATGTATATTCACATTGTTCAACAATTGCATTAAATAAAATGTTAGTTGGTGTAGAAGCAATAAAAAAAGCAGATTTGCGTAAATATTTTAATTTAAATGAAAACATAGAAATTGTAAATGGCTATGGCCCTACTGAGGCTACTATTTGCTCTACATTTTATAAATATACTAAAGAAGATGATTCTGATGGGATTGTTCCTATTGGATATCCTTTAAAAAATAATATAATTGTAGTTATAAATCACTTTGGAAATATTATGCCTATTGGATACCCTGGAGAATTATGTATTAGTGGAGAAAATGTTTCGAAAGGTTATTTGCATAATGTTTCAATGAATGAAAAAAGTTATATATTATTACCTGGATTTGGCTCTTCCCTTTTTTATAGAACCGGTGATATTGTTCGTTGGGATAAAAAGGGGTATCTTTGCTTTATGGGTAGAAATGATTCTCAAATTAAATTACATGGCCATCGTATTGAATTACAAGAAATTACAAATAGATTAAAAAATATTTCAGGTGTTAAAAATGCACTTATTCTTGTGAAATCTATTGAGAAGATAGATTGTCTTTGTGCTTATGTAATATTAGAAGATAATTCTTTGTCTATTGAAAATTTAAAATTGGAACTTTCAAAACTTTTACCTTACTATATGATACCTTCACATTTTATATTATTAGATAAATTTCCTGTTACAAAAAATGGTAAAATTGATATATCTACTTTGCCTGATTTTGCAGATTTCCGTAGGGATTTTGTTGGTCCCACAAATTCTATGCAAGCAAAATTGCATGACTCTTTATGCCATTTATTAGGATTAAAACAAATTTCTATTGATGAAAATTTCTTTACTTTAGGTATGGACTCTTTGCAAGGAATTCGTTTCTGCTTAGAGATAGAAGGATTTTCAGGAAAGGCTATTTCTATTACTGACTTATTCCAATATCCTACTATTCAATCTTTGGCAATATTTTTAAGTGGAAAGGACAAGAAAGATTGTATAGTAAAACTTAAGAAAGCAACGCCTATGCCTTCTTATCCACTTTCTTCAGCACAAGAAAGAATTTATTATGCAACAAAAATGGCTGGTGATTCTCTTGTTTATCATGTAAGTGGTGGTATTTTAATTAATGATTTATTAGATATTCAAAAAATCCGTGAAGCTTTTTCAGAATTAGTAGAAAGACATCCTATTTTCCGTACTTATTTTAAAATAGAAAATGGAGAAGTAAGACAGTTTATTTTAAAACATGTAAACTTAGACATTCCTTATTATGATGATGGTATTTCAACTCCTGAATATATTTCTGAGTTGGTTGATAATTTTCCTAAAATATTTGATTTAGACTTTGCTCCATTGTTACGTGTAGAAGTACATTATATTAATTCTTCTACTTTAATATTACTGGATTCTCATCATATTATATTAGATGGTACTTCTTTATATATTTTGCTATCTGATTTTTGCAAATTATATCAAGGTCAAGAATTAGATAAAAGTAGATACTCTTATACAGATTATACTATGTGGGAAAATGATATGTTTTCTTCTGAGGCATTTTTAGATTATCAAGAATATTGGAAAAATAAATTTAAAGATTTATCAATTCCTGTTATTAACTTACCTTATGATTATCCAGTAACAAATCAAAAATCATATGATGGAGAACGCTTAACTTTTAAATTTGATACTGATTTATTTAATGCAATTTCTGATATAGCTTCTAATCACCATGTTTCTGAATATATGGTATTTTTAAGTGCTTTATATTTATTACTATATTTATATACTGGGCAAGAAACTCTAATTATTGGTTCTCCAATTGAGTCTCGCTATCATAAAGAATTAAATAATATGATTGGTATGTTTGTTAATAATGTTGTTTTGGCAATAGATATTAATAGTGATTGTAGTTTTTTAGATTTGTTACAACAAGTAAAAGAAACGGTTTTAGATGGTCTATCTCATCAGCCTTATCCTTATAATACTTTTGTAAAAGATATTAATGTTCCTGCAAATTCTTCTGTCTTTGATGTGGTATTTACATATCAAAATGAAGAAGTAGAACAAATTTCTCTTAATAACAAATCTGTTGAATTATATGGTGCTCATACACATACAGCAAAATTTCCTTTAACAGTAGAAATTAATCCTTCTACTTTAGAGATTTCATTTGAATATCAAACTGCATTATTTGCAGAGGAAACTATTGACAGTTTATATAAACATTATTTATATATTTTACAACATTTATCTTCTTTTATGGATCTTCCTTTGCATAAAATACCTGCCTTAACAGAAGAAGAAAATAATTTGTTGCAATCTTTTAATAATACAGCTGGTGATATTGAATACAATTCATTTGTTGAAATATTTGAGAATCAAGTAATGCTACATCCTGAAGATATTGCTATTATTTGTGATGGAAAAAATTTAACATATAAAGAATTAAATAAAAAGGCAAATTCGCTTGCTCATTATTTGATTTCACAAGGAATTAAGCCAAATGATATTGTGTGTATTATGACTAATCGTTCTTTTGAAACTATTGTATGTATGCTTGGAATTTTAAAAGCTGGAGCTGCCTTTTTGAATGTTGACCCTACATATCCCATAGAACGTACAAAATATTATTTAAAAGATTGTAAGGCAAAATATGTTTTGGTACAAAAGTCTTTAAAAAAACTTGTTAAAAATATAGAACATTGTATAGAAATTGATTTAGATAGCCCTATATATTTAAAGCATTTCAATAATCCAAATGTAACTGTTAATTCTATGGATTTATCTTATGTTATATATACTTCTGGCTCTACGGGTAAGCCTAAAGGAGTTATGTTACATCAGATTGGACTTGCAAATATGGTTATTGCAATGGGTAAAGTTTTAGAATATTTAAAAGATGGAAATGAACATTGCTTAGTTTCTGTTACTTCTACACCTTTTGATATTTTTGTTTATGAAATTTTAGTTTCTTTAGGGCATGGGTTACGTATTTTAATGGCAAATAACGAAGAACATAGAAATCCTATCCTACTAGATAAATTAATCAAACAATATGGTGGAGATGTTATGACTGTAACTCCTAGCTTAATGAAAATAAATTATGATAATCGTGTATCACCTTCTGCTTTGTCCCAAATCAAACATATGGTTTTTGGTGGAGAACCTTTACCTGAAAAATTTGTAAAAGATTTACGTGAATTATCTGATAATGTTACTATTTACAATATTTATGGTCCTAGTGAAATTACTGTACTTTGTAATGTTCAAAATTTAAATGGTGAAGATCGTATTACAATCGGCCCTCCTATTTTGAATACGCAAATTCATATATTAGATAAATATCTTCGCCCTGTTCCAATTGGTGTTGTTGGTGAAATTTATATTTCTGGTATTCAAGTTGGCCTTGGTTATCTTGGTAAACCTGATATGACTCATGATAAATTTATTGATAATCCTTTTGGAACTGGCAAAATGTATAAATCTGGCGATATTGGTAAATGGACTTTTGATGGAAAAGTTCAATGTTTAGGGCGTATAGATAATCAAATTAAATTACGTGGATTGCGTATAGAGCTTGGTGAAATTGAAGGTGTTATGGAACAAATTCCTGGTGTTATATCTAGTGTTGCTCATAAAGTATGTATTGAAGATCGTGAATTTTTGTGTGGATACTATGTTTGTGATGAAAATTCATATATTACAGAAGGTGACGTAAAAGATATTCTTAAAAAAAATTTACCAGCATATATGGTTCCTACTTATATTTTCCGTTTGGAAGAAATGCCTTATACAATTAATCGTAAGATTGATAGAAAAGCATTACCAATTCCTGATATAAATGAGCGTAAAGTTGCAAAAATTATTGATGAAATAAAAACACCAAATGAGAAAAAATTATGGAATATTTGGAAACGTATTTTACATTTAGATGATATATCTATTTATGATAATTTCTTCGATATTGGTGGAGATTCTATTTTGGCAATTAATATGCAAATTGATGCTTTACGTGAAGGTTTTGATTTTGAATATGCTGATATTTTCAATTTTCCTACTATTCACCAATTGTCTGCTAAAACTAGACACCGTTTACAAAAAGGTGATATTGAAAATTATAATTATCAAAAATTTGATGAATTACTTTCAAAGAATTCTGAAGAATATTTGAATTCTATTAAAAAAGTAGATACTGGAAATGTATTTTTAATTGGTGGTACTGGCTATGTTGGGGCTCATTTGATTGGTTCATTTTTAAAAAGGAAAACTGGTGATATTTATTGCTTAATACGTAAAAAAGATAATATAATTCCTTATGAAAGATTGAAAAATACTTTACAATATTATTTTGGTGAAGCTTTTTATGATCAATATAGTTTTCGCATACATGTAATTGAAGGTGATATTACAGAACAAAATCTATCTCTTTCTGAAGAAGATACAAATCTTTTAAAACAAGAAGTTTCAACTGTAATTCACGCTGGTGCAATTGTAAAACACTATGGTAATAAAGAATTGTTTGAAAACATAAATATTTTAGGCACTGCTAATGTTGTTTCATGGTGTAAAGAATTTAATAAAAGGCTTTTCCATATTTCTACAATTAGTGTTTCTGGTAATGGTGAAAAAGAAGAAGCCATTGTAGAAACTTCTGAAAATATAAATGATAAAGTTATTTTTAGTGAAAAAGATTTATTTGTTGGTCAACATTTAAAAGGTATTTATACTATAACTAAATTTAAGGCTGAACGTATTGTGTTAGAAGCTATTTTAGATGGTTTAGATGCAATGATTTTGCGTATTGGTAATATTTCAAATCGTTATCGTGATGGTAGATTTCAAAGAAATATTGATGAAAACGCTTTTGCAAAACGTATTCAATCTTTTGTTAAATTAGGAGCATTTCCTGCTTATGCATTACAACATGAAGTTGAAGTAACACCTGTTGATTTATGTGCTGATGCTATTATTCGTTTAACTGGCTATACTAGTGATTGTACTGTTTTACATATCTATGATACTAAACTACTTTCATTACAATTGTTTGCTGATACTTTAACTGAATTTGGATATAATATATTGCCTGTTTCAAATGAAGAAATGACAAAATTGATTAATGAAATATTAGAAGATGATGATAAAAAGCAAATTTTGTCTGGTATTATCCATGATTTGGATAGCCAGAAACAGTTGGTATATACCTCTAGAATTCGATTGGATAGTACTTTTTCTGAAAAATTTTTACAATCTATCGGATTTTACTGGAAAAATATTGACAAAAATTATATAATACAATATATAAAATATTTTAAAAGAATGAAATTTTTATAAGGAGTTTTTTTATGGAAATTGTAACAATCCCTTTTATTTTATTAATTATATCAATTGTTTTGTCTATTATACTTGTACTTTACGTACTACGCCAACGTCCTTTAAAACAATTGCATAAAGCTTTTCTTTGTACAATAAGTTGTATTATACTAATTAGTATTGGGGTATTACTACAGAGTATTATGTCTGAAACTTTTGGGGTAAACCCTATTTACTATGAATATTTTATTTATATTGGTACTTGCTTTTTGCCTGTTGCTTTTTTCTTCTTAGCATTAACATTTAAAAATACAAAAATCAAGTTTCAGAAATCTTATCTACTTTTGTTTGTTGTACCAATTATTACTTTGTTGATATTATGGACTAATGATCTTCATCATTTATTTTATATAAAATATTCTTCTATAATATCAGACACTGTTTATGGCCAATATTTTTATATACATTCTATATACACTTATGCTTTGTTTATTGTAAGTATGGTTATATTACTTACTACATCATTTAAGACTTCTGGTTTATTTTCTATTCAATCTATTTTATTGTTGATTGGATCTTTAATACCAATTGCCATTAATGTTTTAGGAACAACAAAAATAATTAGTATGAATGTATTTTTGACTCCAATCAGTTTTGCTATTACGGTTTTATTATATGGATTTGCAATTTTTAAATTTAGTCTGCTTAATGTGTCCCCTATTGCTTTACAGCGTATTGTGGATGTTATGTCAGACAGCTATTTAGTACTTGATACAGATGAATCTATTATAGATTACAATGGTACATTTGTTAAAACTTTTCAAATGCAAAATCAATCTATTCGTAAAAAGAAAATTTTTGATTTGTTCCATGATACAAAAAATATAGAGAATTTTAAACAGTCTTTTTATTCTGCTATTAAAACAGGTAAAACATGTAGCATTGAGTTTTTTGATTCTGCTATTGATAAACACTTTAATATAGAGCTTAGCCCTTTATATAATAAAAAAATTTTTATTGGATCTTTAGTTTTATTTAAAGATATTACTCAACATGTAACAGATATGCAAAGACTAAAAGATAGTCAAGAAACTTTAATGGAAGCTGAACGTTTAGCTTCTCTTGGACAATTAATTGGTGGAATTGCTCATAACTTAAAAACTCCTATAATGTCAATTGCTGGTGCTACTGAAGGAATTTCCGATTTGATAAAAGAATATGATTCTTCAATTGATGACCCTGAAGTAAATTCTCAAGATCATCACGAAATCGCTAGGGATATGATGACTTGGACTAAAAAAATAAAGGAATATTCAGAATATATGTCTGATGTTATTACTGCTGTTAAAGGCCAGGCCGTTGTTATGTCAGAGTCAGATACTGTTACTTTTGATGTAGAAGAGCTTGTAAAACGTATTGATATTTTAATGAGACATGAATTAAAAAATGCTATTGTGTATTTAAATACATCTTTAGAAGTTCCTGAAAACACTCAATTACATGGAGACATTAATAGCTTAGTTCAAGTTATTAATAATATGATTTCTAATTCTATACAGGCATATGCTGGTAAGCCTAATCAAACAATTGATTTAATTGTTCATAAAGATGATAGTAATCACTTAACTATTTCTATCAAGGATTATGGTCCAGGTTTACCTGATAAAGTAAAAGATAAAATATTTACAGAAATGATTACAACAAAAGGAAAAAACGGAACTGGACTTGGTTTATATATGTCATATTCAACTATTAAAGCTCATTTCGGCGGAGATATTACTTTTGAAACTAAAAAAGGTACTGGTACTACTTTTAATATTATATTACCAATTGAATAAATTTGTCCAAAATACTTGCATTTATTGTTTTTTACTAATATAATAAAGAAAATTTTAAAGGGGGACTGCATATGAGAAAAGGCTTACAAAATTTGGAAAACGCCGAGAATAATTCATATAAAATTATTGCTGTTGATGATGAAATGGGAATTGTTGATTCTTTATCCATATTTTTAAAAAGAACTGGATACCAATTTACAGGTGTTACTGATCCTATGGAAGCCGTTGAACGTGTAAGAAATGAACATTTTGATTTAATGATTTTAGATTTCATTATGACACCTTACCATGGTGACCAGGTAGTTGAAGAAATTCGTAAATTTAATAAAGATTTATATATTTTACTTTTAACAGGGCATAAAGATTTAGCACCTCCTTTGGAAACTATTAAAAGACTGGATATACAAGGATATTGCGAAAAAAGTGATAAATTTGATCAATTGTTATTGTTAATAGAGTCTGGTATTAAGTCTATTAAACAAATGAACGAAATAAAAAATATTAATAACGAGTTAAAAGATACTTATGAAAAATTGGAGAAGGCTTATCTAGAAAGTATTGAGACTCTTCGTTATACTGTTGAGGCAAAAGATATTTACACTCGAGGCCACTCTGAAAGAGTTGCTGAGTACTCTGTTTTAATTGGAAAAAAACTAGGTCTTTCTGATGATGATTTAAAACTTTTACATCTTGGGGGGCTTTTCCATGATATTGGAAAAATAGGGGTACCTGATAGTATTTTACAAAAAGATTCTAAATTAACAGATGATGAATATTCTCAAATTAAGCAACACCCTAATATTGGTGTTCATATTTTGTCAAATGCCTCTATTTTTAAGGATATTTTACCAATGGTTGAACATCATCATGAGAAATATGATGGAACTGGTTACCCTAGTCGTTTAGCTGGTAATGATATTCCATATTTAGCTAGAATTACATCTATTGCTGACAGTTTTGACGCAATGACTTCTAAACGTTCTTACCGTGATTCTCTCCCTATGGAAAAAGTTATTTCTGAGTTTGAGCGTTGCCGAGGAACACAGTTCGATCCAGAACTTGATGATTTGTTTTTAGATATTATTAAAAATGATTTTTCTTCTATTCAAAAAATTATGCAAAAGTAATTAATTAGGGATGAACTTTTTAAAATATAATTTTCAAAAAGTTCATCCCCATATTTTTATACTTTCATTGATAGACCTACTTTTTGTCTTTCTAAGTCTATTTTTATAACTTTTACTTTAACAATATCTCCTACTGATACAACTTCTGCTGGATTTTTTATGTATTTGTCACTCATTTCTGAAATATGTACTAACCCATCATGTTTTATTCCTATATCTACAAATGCTCCAAAATCAATTACATTTCTAACTGTTCCTGTTACAATCATTCCTTCTTTTAAATCTTCTATTTTTAAAACATCTGATCTTAGTATTGGTTTTGGCATGTCTTCTCTTGGGTCTCTTCCTGGTTTTGATAACTCTGATATTATATCTGCTAGTGTCATTTCACCTATTTCTAACTCTTTTGCTGTTTTTTCAATATCTATTGTTTTCAATTTTTGTTGTATTTCATTTAATTTTTCTTTGTCTTTAATATCTTGTTTTTTAAATCCTATTTTTTCTAATAGTTTTTCTGTTTGTTCATAGCTTTCTGGGTGAACTGCTGTTATTTCTAGTGGATTGTCTCCATCAAATATTCTTAAGAAACCTGCACATTGTTCAAATGCTACTTTCCCTAGCTTTGGTACTTTTAGTAATTCTTTTCTGTTTTTTAGTTTTCCATTTTCATCTCTATATTTAACTATGTTTTTTGCTATTGTACTATTTATTCCTGATACATATGATAGCAATGATGGTGTTGCTGTGTTTACATCTACTCCTACTTTATTAACACTGTCTTCTACAACTCCTGTTAAACTTTCTGCTAATTTTTTTTGATTTACATCATGCTGATATTGGCCTACTCCAATAGCTTTTGGATCTATCTTTACTAGTTCTGCTAATGGGTCTTGTAGTCTTCTTGCAATTGATATTGCTCCTCTTATAGATACATTAATATCTGGATATTCTTGTGTTGCTAGTTTTGATGCAGAATATACAGATGCTCCTGCTTCACTAACAATTACATAGTGAATATCTCTATTTGCTTCTTTTATCATTTCTGCTACAAACATTTCAGATTCTCTTGAGGCTGTTCCATTTCCAATTGCTATCATGTCAACTTTGTCTTTTTCAATTAATTTTAATAATTCCTTTTTTGCACCTTCTACATCATTTTGTGGTTCTGTTGGATATACTGTTGTATAATCTAAAAGTTTTCCTGTTTCATCTATAATTGCTATTTTACATCCTGTTCTATATGCTGGGTCAAATCCCATAACAGTTTTTCCTTTGATTGGTGCTCCTAATAATAGTTGTTTCGCATTTTGTCCAAATACCTTAATTGCTTTTTCTTCTGCTTTTTCTGTTAAATCTGAACGTATTTCTCTTTCTATAGATGGTTCTATTAGTCTTTTGAAACTATCTAATATAGTTTCTTTTAACATATTTGTAAATTGCGTTTCTCCTTTTAATATGTCTCTTTCAATGTAATTTATAATTTTTTCTTCTGGCTTTTGAATTTTAACTTTTATGAATTCTTCTTTTTCTCCTCTATTGATTGCTAAAATTCTATGGCTTGGAATATATTTTATTGGCTCTTGTTTGTCATAATACATTTCATAATTTGATTTTTTTTCTTCATCTACTGCTTTTGTGTCTATTCCCGCTTCTCTATAGCATTGCCTTTTTATTTCTTTCCTATATTTACTGTTGTCTGATATGTTTTCTGCTATAATGTCTAAAGCTCCTTGTATTGCTTCTTCTTCTGTTGCCACTACTTTATCCTTATTTTGTTTATCTTCTTCTGATAATTTGTCAATATTAATATATTGTTTTGCTATTTCTTCAATTGGTGTTGTTTCTTGTTGTTCAATGATAATTTCCGCTAGTGGCTCTAATCCTTTAGCTTTTGCAACAGTTGCTCTTGTTTTTTTCTTTTGTTTATATGGTCTATATATGTCTTCAACTTCTGCTAGTGTTTTGCTAATCGCAATAGCTTGTAGGATTTCATCTGTCAATTTTCCTTGTTCTTCAATTGATTTTATAACTTCAGATTTTCTTTGTTCTAGATTTCTTAAATAAGTTAATCTTTCTCCTAAATCCCTAAGTATTTCGTCACTTAATCCTCCTGTTGCTTCTTTTCTATAACGAGCAATAAATGGTATTGTATTGCCTTCATCTATTAATTTTACTGCTGATTCTACTTGGCTTTCTTTAACCTGCAATTCTTCTGCAATTGTTTTGTTAATTTTGTCCATGTTTTGTACCTCTTTCTTTTATTCAATTCCTAAGTATTCATTATATGTTAATTCTTTGTCAATTACTTGTCCATTTGATTTTATGTCTATAATCCTATTTGCAACTGTTTGCATTAATTGGTGGTCATGTGATGTAAATATCATATTTCCCTTAAAGTTTTGCATACCATTGTTTAATGCTGTTATGCTTTCCATATCTAAATGGTTTGTTGGCTCATCAAAGATAAGGAAATTTGCACCTGATAACATCATTTTTGATAAAACACATCTTACCTTTTCTCCACCTGATAGTACTTCTACATTTTTTAATGCTTCATCTCCTGAAAATAGCATTCTACCTAGGAAACTTCTTATATATGTTTCATCTGGGTCTTTTGAGTATTTGCGTAACCATTCTGTTATATTTTCGTTTGTTTCAAATAAATAGTTGTTATCTTTTGGGAAATAATTTTGCGTAATAGTTGTTCCCCAAATAATTTCTCCTTCATCTGGTTCTAATTCTCCTGCGATAATTTGGAATAATACTGTTTTTGCGTTTTCATTGTCTGCTAATACTGCAATTTTATTATCTTGCTTAAATGTAAATGATAGTTTGTCTAACAATTTCACACCATCTACTGTTTTTGATATATTTTTTACTTGTAAAATTTCTTTCCCTGGTTCTCTATCTGGTTTAAAATCAATATATGGATATTTTCTATTAGATGGTTTTATTTCTTCTAATTGTATTTTTTCTAGTGTCTTTTTTCTTGATGTTGCTTGTTTTGATTTTGATGCATTTGCACTAAATCTTGCGATAAAGTCTTGTAATTCTTTTATTTTTTCTTCTTTTTTCTTATTTTGATCTCTTGCTTGTTTTAATGCTAATTGACTTGATTCATACCAAAAGTCATAATTTCCTGGATATAAAGTGATTTTTCCAAAGTCGACATCTGCAATATATGTACATACTTTGTTTAAAAAATATCTATCATGTGATACAACAATTACTGTATTTTCATAATTTATTAAAAATTCTTGCAACCAGTTTATACTTTTTAAATCTAGATCATTTGTTGGTTCGTCTAATAATAAAACATCTGGATTTCCAAATAAACTTTGTGCTAGCAGTACTTTTACTTTTTGGTGTGGTTCAATTTCTTTCATATATTTATAATGATCTTCTGGAATAATTCCTAAATCATTTAATAAAATTGCTGCATCTGATTCTGCATTCCAACCATCAAGTTCTGCAAATCTTTCTTCTAATTTTGCTGCTTTCATACCATCTTCTTCTGAAAAGTCTGGCTTACTGTATATTGCATCTTTTTCTTTCATAATATCATATAATTCTTTGTTTCCCATAATTACTGTATCCATTACAGTATATTCTTCATATGCAAAGTGGTCTTGTTTTAGAACAGATAGTCTTGCTCCTTTTTCTAAACTTACATCTCCTTTGCTTGGTTCTATTTCTCCTGATAAAACTTTTAAAAATGTTGATTTTCCTGCTCCATTTGCTCCTATAATTCCATAGCAGTTACCTTTTGTAAATTTGATATTAACATCTTCAAATAATACTCTTTTTCCAAATCTTACGGTTACACCATTTGTGGTTATCATGGCTTTTCCTCCTTTTTGTTTTGTACTTGCCTATTATATCTTATTTTTATGGATTTTTCAAGTTTAGAAAAAAAGAAATGAGATTTCTCTCATTTCTTTTTAGTCATCAAATAATAATTTGATTGCCCATAATCCTGAAACACCTACTAATCCGTATATAATTCTTGAGATTAATGTCATGTCTCCAAAAATTGCTGCTACTAAGTTAAAATTAAAAATGCCAATTAGCCCCCAGTTGATAGCTCCAATGATGACTAATACTAAAGCTATTTTATCTATTACTTTCATGGTTTTTACCCCTTTCTTTTTCATTTCTTTTTATTATGATATGCCTTTTTTCATTTTTTATACATTTTGATTGCTTTTTTTTTTATTTTATTATATTTTGATAAAAATTATCCATGTATGAGGTGATGCTATGGCAAGAAATACCAGAACTAGAAAAAATAGGAAAAATGTAACTTTAAAAAGTATTTTAAAAGTTAATACTTCAAAAATAGTTTGCATATTATTGATTTTCTTTTTGATATTTTTAATTGCCTTTTTTTCTACAAGATTGTATATTATTTCTGCTTCTAAACAAGCCATTGAGTATGATACTCAAAAAGTTCTTTCTTTAACAAATTCAACAGTTCAAAATGAGATTATTGAAAATACTCAAGAGGAAAATACGGTTTCTTCAAATTTTAAAGATAGTCGATCTTTTACTTTATGTGCTATTGGTGATGTTATGTGCCATAATACTCAATATTGGGATGCTTATAATAAAACTACCGGAGAATATGATTTTTCTTATGTTTTTGATGATATTGTAAAATATACTCAATCTCCTGATATTACAATTGGAAGCTTAGAAACAAGTTTTGCTGGTGAAGATGTAGGTTATAGTAATTATCCTACTTTCAATTCTCCTGATAATTTAGCATATAGTTTGCATAGAATTGGTGTTGATGTACTTTCTACAGCTGGTAATCATTGTTTAGATATGGGATTTTCTGGATTGTCTAGAACTATTGATGTTTTAGATAATTATCATTTGGCTCATCTTGGTACATATAAAACTCAAGAAGATAGCGAACAAATTTTATATCAATATGTACGTGGAACAAAAATTGCTTTTGTGAATTATACATATGGTACAAATGGAATTTCTATTCCCCGTGATAAATCATTTTGTGTTAATTTGATTGATAGAGATTTTATAAAATCTCAATTGGATAAGGCAAAGTCCGAAGGTGCTCAACTTATTGTTGCTTGTATGCATTGGGGTACGGAATATCGAACAACTGCAAATCAAGAGCAAAAAGATTTAGCTGATTTTCTTTTCCAAAATGGTGTTGATATTATTTTGGGAAACCACCCTCATACCTTAGAGCCAATGGAAAAGAGGACTGTTACTTTATCTGATGGTTCAACTAAAGATTGTTTTGTGATTTATGCTTTAGGAAATTTTATTTGTGATCAAAATGCCGAAAATACTCGCAATTCTATTATATTAAATTTACGAATAACTCGTAATGATGATGATAAAATTTCTATTGATAGTGTTACTTATACTCCTATTCATATGTATAAAAATCCAAATGTTACTACACATAAATTTAAAGTTTTAGATATTGAAAAAACAATTTCATTTTATGAAGAAGGCTCTGATACTTCTATTGGTCAAGCAAAATATCAAGATTTGAAAGTTCAACTTCAAAAAATTCATTCAATTGTTGGAAAAGAGAGTTCAAATTAAAATGAACTCTCTTTATTTTTCTAATTTTATTATTCTTTCCCATGGTAATTCGGTTTTTCCAAAATGTCCGTAGTTTGTTGTCAATTTGTAAATTGGTTTCTGTAAATCTAGGTATCTTATAATTCCATCTGGTGTTAAATCGAAGTTTTGTTGTATTATTTCTATTATCTCATCTTCTGGAATTGTGTTTGTTCCGTAAGTATTTATCCAAATTGATAGCGGTTCTTTCATTCCTATTGCATATGAAATTTGTATTTCACATTTTTTTGCTAGACCATTTGCTACTATGTTTTTTGCTATATGTCTTAACATGTATGCTCCTGATCTATCTACTTTACTTGGATCTTTCCCTGAAAATGCTCCTCCTCCATGTCTTGCCATTCCACCATATGTATCTACTATAATTTTTCTTCCCGTTAATCCTGTATCTCCTAAAGGTCCTCCTATTATAAATCTTCCTGTTGGATTAATATATATTTTTGTTTTTTCATCTATCATATTTTCTGGAATTACTGCCTTTATTACATATTCTTTTATGTCTTTTTTCAATGTTTCCAAATCAGCTTCTTCTGTGTGCTGTATGGAAATTAAAATGTTTTCTATTCTTTTTGGTTTTTCATTTTCATATTCTACGGTTACTTGTGTTTTGCCGTCTGGCCTTATATATGGAATTGTTCCGTCTTTTCTTACTTGTGTTAATTTTTTTGCTAGTTTATGTGCTGTTGCTATTGGATATGGCATATAATTTGGAGTTTCGTCGGTAGCATATCCAAACATAATACCTTGATCTCCTGCTCCTCCTATGTCTACACCTAGCGCAATGTCTGCACTTTGTTCTGTTATATTTATATTAATTTCGCAAGTTTTGTAATCTAAGTCTATCTCACTATTTTCATATCCTATTTCTTTTATTGTGTTTCTTACTATTTCTTCTATTCCTTTTTTATTTATATTAGCTGTTGATGTAACTTGTCCTGCAATAGTGATTTCGTTTTTTGCTGCAAATGTTTCAATTGCAACTCTTGCTCTTGGATCTTTTTCTATATATTCATCTAAAATACTATCTGATATGTAGTCACATAATTTGTCTGGATGCCCCTCTGTTACGCTTTCGCTTGTAAAATAATATTTGCTCATTTTTTATTACTCCTTTTTTGTTTTTTGGTATTATATCTCATTTTTTTACATTTGGCAATATTTTTGTCTTTTTTTAAATAAAAAAGGAACCCTAACTAATTTAGGTTTCGGGTTCCTAGGAGATTTTACCATCAGTTAGTTTTTATGATAGATATTCCGTGTTCACTTGTAAGCTCTTGTTCCATCACCTCAAACTGCTGAAGACCAGCAATCGCGACTTCTAACTCTTTATCCGTTGGTTTTGATGTTACAAATATTTGCAGATATTTATAACAGCCTGTTTTTTTTGCTATATACATGATCATTTCTATTATAAGTAAAAGAAAAATACCCATAATTATATTTTGAAATATCACATATATATCTATAGTAAAACAGATTCTTTTTGCTAAACCATTGAGGATAAACCGACTTCCGCATTTTGGGGAAAACCTAGAAAAAGTTCTTACTTCTTCTAAGTTTGGCACTCTCTGATACTTTTCATATGCTGCAATTGCCTTATGCTCTGCCGCGTGGTACTTTCCTGTTGCCTTATCGTTTTTTAATACTATAGTTAAATGGGTTGATACGAATAAAACAAAATATATGGAAGCCATAAAGCATCCTATGTTTGTTATCGCTCCTATAACTATAAGCATCACCTCTAGTAACAATTTTATTTGTTTTTCTCTTAGAGTTATGCGGTTGCTTTGTTCTATCCGTATAACTTTTTTTGTTTGAACTTTTCCAGATTTATCTTGAAAACTCATCACGCCAACCAATGGATAATTGTTTGAATAAAAGATTATTCCATCTGGTTTCGAGACGGCCTCCTTTATTATTTTTTTTGTTTTCATATGCTTATCTCCTTTTTTGCAATTTATTACCATTATTATACTATATTTTTGCTTAAATTTCAATTCGTTCCCTAATTCTAATAATATATCATTTATTTTATTATTTTTTCAATTATTAATTTTATTAAATCTTGTGGCTAATTGAAAAAAGAGATTTTAAATACTTAGATTTAAAATCTCTGAAATGGTGAGCCATAGAGGGTTCGAACCTCCGACCGTCAGATTAAGAGTCTGCTGCTCTACCAACTGAGCTAATGGCCCAAATTTTGCGCATATTTATTATAATACCTTTTTAGCAATTTTGTCAATACTATTTTTATAGAGTTTAAAAAGAACTTCTTGGTGAAGTTCTTTTAGTTTATCTCATTTTTAGTTTCTGCACTTACATTTGTTTCTACTGTATTTACTGAAGTATTTGTAACTGTATTAGTATTTGTTGCTGGTGTTTGAGTTGGTTTGTTTTGGGTTGTTGTATTAGTGTTCGTATTTTTATTTGCCCCTTTTGTTCCTCTTAAGATGATTTTTTGCATAGCATCATATGTGTCTTTTGATAACAATGTTGATGATATAACTTTTCCATTTAACATTTTTATCATATATGTTTCTGTTTTCTTTCCATTTACTCCTTTTTGCTTTATAACTTCTACTCCTGCTGCGATTGTTGAATCTTCTATATATTTTGTTGTTGTTGGTATTGTTGAAACTGTTACTGTTCTAAAAGAAAATGTATATTCTTCTGCCTCTTTAATTCCATAAATAGCTACTGTTGCTACCCCATTTTTAGCTGATGCTATGATTTTGATTGGATATTGTCTTGTATTTTTAAATTTAAAGTCTGTCATTCCATATACTACTGTTGCATCCATTCCTGCATCTACATATGATGTAACAAATTGATGATTTTTTCTTTCTACAATTTCCAAATTTGCTCTTAATACTGCATTATATAATGTTGATGATATTTGACAAATTCCTCCTCCAATACCATCTACAACTTGCCCTGCAGAATATACTTTTGCATTTTTATATCCTGTAGCTGCTGATCGTGGCCCTAATGTTTTATTATATGAAAATGTTTCTCCTGCTAATACTACTTTTCCATTAATCTTTTCACATGCTAATCTTAAATTTGTAGTTCTATCTACATCTCCACCATCATAATTTGTTTTAAATATTGCCAATTGATCTGGAAATGCTTCTGTTCCAATTTGATCTGTTGTTATTTTTGGTTTTGTAATAATTAAGTCTATTACATATTGTTCTTGGTCTTCTTCTAATAATTTTCTAGCTGCTTCGAGGTCAAAGTCTATTCCTTCTACTTCTGGATGAATTGTAAATGGATCTTTCGTATAATATGCATTTTGCACTTCTCTATATACTTCTCCATGTATTGCATCAATATCTATTTTATCTGGACTTTTTTCAGTGATTGGTATTTTTATATATTCATCTTTTATTTCAATATTGCTTAAATTCTCTTTAATTTTGTCTAACATTAAATCTGTATTAATTTTTACTCCTTTTTGTCCTTTTGTAATTGTTAATTTTCCTTCTTCTATATAATATGCTGAATCTATCATTACTCCTGGTAAATTTGTTCCAATATCTTCAATTGTTTTTCTTGCAATTTCTTCATTTAATTCCATTTCAACATTTATATTTGTTTTTCCTAATAAAGCTCCTAAAATTTCATAGTTGTTTACAAATATGTTACTGTTTCTACCTATTTTTAAGGCTTGTTCTACAGCTTCATCTATTTTATATGTTGTCTCTAATAGTGTTGCATTTATAGTTGTTTCATAATCTTGATATTGTACTGGAATTTCTTTTTCTAATTTTTCTTGGTAAATTGTTTCTAGTTTTCCTTTTGCTTGTTCTTTACTTAAGCCTGACATTTCTATTCCTTCAATTTTTACACCACTTACAATAGTTGTTTTATTCATATTTAATAATGCAAATATTGTAGAAACAACTATTGCTAAAACAATTATTGTAATAATTGTAATTATAACTGTAAGTTTTATTTTTCTTTTCTTTTTTGTTTTTTCAATCATTTTTTCTAAATTTTTTTCTACTTTTTTTGGTTGATTCTGAATATGATTGAATTTTGTTTCTGTTTTTTGTGCATTTTCTTGTACAGTTTCCTTTTCCATAATATCTCCCCTCATCCTTCTTTTTTATATTACCACAAAAAAATGTTTTTTACAATATTTTTTTGTTATTTTTTGATTTATTTAAAATTGCTAAAACCCTATATTTTATCACATGTTTGCAGATTGGATTTATTCCCTTTCAAAAAAATTTGACAATTTTTTTGAAATTTTTGATAAAAATACTTGAACATTGTAGAATTTAATATTATAATGTTGATAGCAAAAGATAAATAAGGAGTTTTAAGAAATGGAATTAATGAAAAATATATTTTTTAATACAGATAAACTAATTGAGAATACTGATGTTAAGATATCTTACACTGGTAAGTTTTTTCAGGATGGTTGTGAAGATGTTTTTATTCATTATGGCTTTGGCTTAGATTGGGATGATATTAATGAAATAAAAATGCAGAAAACAGAATTAGGATTTCAAGCTGAATTGACTTTAGGTTGTGGTGAAACTTTTAATTTCTGTTTTAGAAATGAAGCTGGTGAATGGGATAATAATGAAGGTCAAAATTATATATTTGAAATAGAAAAACCTCAAACTGAATTACTTGTTTTAGAAGAAGAAGCTAACACACTAGGAACAGCTAGAAAATTAAGAAGATCTTATTTATGGAGTAAAAAAGTACGTTTGGCAGTATACAAAATTATTACTTATCTTCCAAAATTAATTTCCGGTAATTATAAAAGAAAGCCTAAACAAGTTAATGAATAATAATATAGCTCACATTGAAAAATTAATCAATGTGAGCATTTTTTTGTATTTTTATGTAATTACCCATCCTCCATTAACTGATATTATTTGTCCTGTTGTATATTCATCTTCTACTAACCATTTTACGCATTTTGCAATATCTGATGGCTTTCCTATTTTCTCTAATAAAATTTCTTGTTCTAATTCTTTTAACTCCTGTTTTGTTAAATTAGCATTCATATCTGTATCAATTGCACCAGGTGCAATTGAATTAACTCGAATTCCTGATGGTCCTAGTTCTTTAGCTAATGCTTTTGTCATTCCATCCATCCCTGCTTTTGAAATAGAATATATTACTTCCATAGATGCTCCTACTTGTCCCCAAATAGACGAAATATTAATAATCCATCCTTTGTGATTTTTTATCATGCCTTTTGCAACTTCTTGACACATACAAAATGCACCATATAAATTTGTATTTATTATTTCATCCCAATCTTGTCTTGTTGCTTCTGTTATCATTTGAATTTTGTCAATTCCTGCATTATTTATTAGTCCGTTTATTTTTTTGTATTTATCTAATGTAAATTGAACTAATTTTGCACATTCTTCTTTTTTGGTAATATTTGCTTGAAATATTTCTATTTGTATTCCTTTTGGCTCTAATTCTTTTTTTAATTCTATTGCTTGTTTTTCTGACTTGTTATAATTACAAATAATAATATGCCCCTCAGTTGCAAGTGTCTTTACTATTTCTTTCCCTATTCCTCTAGCTCCCCCTGTTACTATAATTACTTGTCTTTCCATATTCTCTCCTTTTAAAAAGTATGTGCATTTATTATACACATACTCTCTAGTTTATTTTTAAATAAAAAGCCAGCAACCAAGATAATTCAAGACTACTGACCTTATTGGAGCCACTTCCCAGATTCGAACTGGGGAC
>CANQJY010000001.1 GCA_947624365.1 uncultured Clostridia bacterium | reverse complement strand
GTGGAATGAATAATAATTTGTTTGCTTCTAATTATACATATTATATACCAAAACAAGAAGAACTAATTGCTCAAGTGGAACAAGTTATACGAGAAAATGAAGAAGAAAAAAATAATAAAGAAAATAAGTAAAATATAAAAATTCCAGACGCGTCTGGAATTTTTTATAAATGTCAAATCTAAATTTAAAAAGATTAATGTAGAAAAATCTACATTTTTTTTGCAAAAAAAAGTTAAAATTAGTAAAATATAGATATAGTAAAAATGTAACGAAATCAAACCACAATTGTCATATAAATAGAAAGGGAATAAAATGGATAATGTGGATATAGAAAAAATATATAATGAAAACTTTATGATTGTATATAAATTCTTAATTTGCTTAACACATAATAAAGAAATTTCAGAGGACTTAACGCAAGAAACATTTTATAAAGCTATAATGAATGTGGACAAATTTAAAGGAAATTGTAAGATGTCAGTTTGGCTGTGTGAAATTGCCAAAAACTTATGGCTAAATGAATTAAAAAAGCAAAAGAAAATAACATTTACAGATGTAGATACAATTGAAATATACAATCAATATACAATAGATGAAGAAATTGAAAATAAAAAGAATTTAGAAAAACTCAATAAAAAAATTGCAAAACTTGATAAAGATATACAAAAAGTAGTTTATTTAAAACTGTATGGAGATATGACATTTAAGGAAATAGGTAATATATTAGGAAAAAGCGAAGTTTGGGCAAGAGTTAATTTTTATCGAGCCAAGCAAAAAATAAAGGAGGTGGAAGATGATGAATAATTTTTGTAAAATTGTTCAAGATTTATTACCAAACTATATGGAAAAAACAACATTTGATGAAACAAATCAATTTATAGAAGAACATTTAGAACAATGTGAAGAATGTAAAAAAATATATAATAATATGAAATCAGCCTTAGAAGTTCACACAGAAAATATTGAAGAGGGGGTGGACTATATGAGGAAATTGAATAAAGAAGTAAAACATTTGAAATTTTGGAAGAAAGTTTTAATAGTAATTGCTTTAATAATAGGCATACTGGCAGGAATTGTATTGTATAGGTATTCTGTTTTGACAAAGATGTATAATTTATATGAAAAAGGCAGTAAGGAAATAACTAATATACATTGTATCCAAGAATTTTCTGATGCAGGTTCAACTACTATAACAGAAGCGTGGAGAAAAGATAATTTAGAAATTGAAAAATTAACAAAAGTAGGAACAGAATATGAATTAAGAGTATGGTTGGATAGAAAAACAAATGAGGGATATTTTATTATCGAAAATGAAAAGAAATATCAAAAATCAGATTTTCCTATGATGAGTATTCCAGCTATGTCCACATTTGCAGATCCTGAAATAGAATATAGATTAAAAGATGCGATAAATCCAACAATTTCAATAAAAAGTATAGAATATGAAGGAAAAGATTGCTATCAAATAAAACAGGATATAGAAGGACTTTCATTTGACAGAGAGGTGATATATGAAAAGCAAACAGGATTTCCACTATATGTAAGTACAGAAGGAAGTAAATCAGAAGGAGATACAACTTGGAGTCAAAGAGAAATAAAATATAAATATGAGATAAATTCAGTTACAGATGAAGATGTTGCAAAGCCAGATGTAAGCAAATATAAATATATTGAATCAAGTTCGGAGAGAGAAACAATAACAAATGATAAATAAATCAAATAGCAAAAGTTGTATAAAAAAAGTGATAATCAAAAATTATCACTTTTTTTTCTTAATTACAACTTCTTGTTTTTCTTTTTTTAAATCACTTTTATCAATAAATCCATCTTTATATAAATATTTAAAATACATAAGAAGAGAAAAGATGGTTGCAACTAGTGCTATACAATAAATTCCCATATCTAAATGTGCCCAAAAGCCAGTAAATTCAAATTGAGTATTTATTAGAGAAAGCACAATAGCTACATAGAAAAGCACAGTAGCCAATTTTCCATACCATTTACTATACACAACAACATCTTTTCCATAAAGGAAAGAAGCCCCTATAATCATAATAAGTTCTTTTAACATTACAATAATTAAAATCCAAAAAGGGATAATATTCTTAAATACCAAAGTTGCCAAAACAGAAATCTGAGTTAATTTATCTGCTAATGGATCCATCAATTTTCCAAAAGTAGAAACTAGATTATATCTTCGAGCAATACTTCCATCCAGAATATCTGTAATTCCAGATAAAGTAAAGAATATAAAGGCATATAAGTAGTTTCCTGTAAATATGAAAAATAAAATAACAGGAATTAATATAAAACGTAAAATAGTTAAAATATTTGGTACATGTTTTAGCATTTTTTTTACTCCTTAAATTTATGTGTGAAAGGTTAAACCATCATTTTCAAAATCAATTTCAATTGTTTGACCATTTAAAATTTCACCTTTTAAAAGTTTTTCAGAAATTTCATCTTCTATATATCTTTGAATTGCTCTCCTTAGAGGTCTAGCACCAAATTTAATGTTAGTACCTTTTTCCAAAATAAAGTGTTTTGCACTATCAGAAATATGCATTGAAATATCTTTTTCTTTTAAAGCATTAGTTGTTTCAGCTAACATTAAATCAATAATTTGTAATAATTCTTTTTCTGTTAAAGAATCAAACACAACAATTTCATCAACGCGATTTAAAAATTCAGGTCTAAATGTGTTTTTTAGATTATCTTCGATTTTGCCTTTATCAACAGTTTGCTTCCCAAAACCAATTGAATTATTATTTAAATTAGAGCCAGCATTTGAAGTCATAATAATTACAGTATTTGCAAAGCTAACAGAATTTCCTTGACTATCTGTTAATTTTCCATCATCTAATACTTGTAATAATATATTGAAAACATCAGGATGAGCTTTCTCAATTTCATCTAATAGAATGATAGAATATGGTTTCCTTTTTACTTTATCTGTTAACTGCCCAGCATCATCATATCCAACATATCCAGGAGGTGCACCAATCAATTTTGATGTTGAATGGCTCTCCATATATTCAGACATATCAATGCGAATCATAGAATCTTCTTTTCCAAACATTTCATAAGCTAAACTTTTAGCAAGTTCTGTTTTTCCAACACCAGTAGGTCCAACAAATATGAAAGAAGGTGGACGTTTAGTGCTTTGTAATCCAGCACGATTTCTACGAATTGCTCTTGCAACACAACTAACAGCTTCTTCTTGACCGATGATCCTTTTATGAAGGTTAGTTTCTAAGTTCAATAATTTTTGAGTTTCTGCTTCTGTAATCTTTTTTACTGGAATTTTTGTCCAGCTTTCAATTACAGTAGCAATATCTTGAATAGTTAAATTTTTAAGCTCCAATTTTTGATTTAGATTATCAATTTGTTCAATCAATTGACATTCTCTAGTTTTTAAATCAGCGGCTTTCTGATAATCTTCTGTTGAATCAGCTGCTACAACTTCTTCCTTTTCTGCTTGAACTCGAGCTAATTCATTTTTTAACATTTCTAGATTATATAGTTCTTTATTTTCTAAATTGATACGAGAACATGCTTCATCTAAAATATCAATAGCTTTATCTGGTAAGAAGCGGTCATGAATATATTTTTCTGACATAATAACAGCCTGTTTAATTACATCAGAAGAAATTTTTACTTTGTGATATTCCTCATAATACTTTTTAATACCTTCCAATATTCCAATTGAATCATCTATATTAGGTTCTTCTACTAATACTTTTTGAAATCTACGTTCTAAAGCAGAATCCTTTTCTATATATTTACGATATTCTTTTAAAGTTGTTGTACCAATTAATTGTATTTCTCCATTTGACAAAGCTGGTTTTAAAATATTAGCAGCATTCATAGAATGTTCTCCATCGCCAGCACCGATGATATTATGAATTTCATCAATTACTAGAATTATATTGCCATATTGTTTACACTCATCAATAATGCCTTTCATACGAGATTCAAATTGACCTCTAAATTGTGTGCCTGCGATAACAGCAGTCATATCTAAAAGATAAACTTCTTTATTTAATAATTTTGCTGGAACATTTTGATTTGCAATTTTGATAGCTAATCCTTGAGCAATAGCTGTTTTTCCAACACCAGGTTCTCCAATTAAGCAAGGATTATTTTTTGAACGTCTATTTAAAATTTGTACAATTCTTTGAATTTCTTTATCACGACCAATAACTATATCCAATTCATTATTTTTAGCTTTATTAGTAAGATTAGTTCCAAAAGTATCTAAGAATTTCTTCTTTTTATTTTGTTTTTGATTTTTCTTTTTTTCTACTCTCACTTTTTTTCTAGAATTTGCTTGAGAATCTCCATTTTGAGAAGAGTTTCCACCAAATATTCCAGAGAAAATGCTACCTAATGGAATAGCAGCACCAGCAATTTTTGGAGCATCATTACTGTCTGGGTCATCATCATTTAAATCTTCTGTTCCAAATGTAATAGCACCATCTATTTTTCCTAAATCTTCTAAACTAATATTTTCAGCAAAATCTTTAAATATATTTTCAAATTGTTTTTTCATATCATCTATATTAGTAACATCTTTAGATAAAATATCATTTTGTCTAGCTAATGTTTCTGTAGGATTAATACCCTGCTCTTTAGCACAATTATAGCATAAACCTTCTAACTCTTTTGTATTAGGGTCTTTTTCAAAAAATAAAATTGCAGGGTTTTTATGACATTTTGAACATAACATATTTTTTAATTCCTCATTTCTTTTATATTGTAACATATATATAATAGCGCAAATTTGTTAAATAGTCAAATTTTATTGACAATTTATTTATAAATGATATAATCGTAATAAGGAAAAGAAACAAGGAGAAACAAATGAATGTTATATTACCAAAGCAATATCATGTTAGTAAAAAAGATATTATTATATATACAATAGTAATTGTTGTTTGTGTTGTAGCATTAACTCTTATTATTACAATGCAATTTTTAGGAGAAGGTATATTTAGTAAAAAAAAGATTCATACTGCAACAGAAGAAGAACAATCAATGTTAAGAACTCAATTTGATAATATGTTTGTAAACCAATTTATAGGAGAAATACAAAATGTTTCAAAAAAACAGGAGGACAAAAATATTGTATTTACGAATTATCAAAATCAAGACAGTATAGGAAAAAATTATACATTAGATGTAAATATTCCAGAGATTAATATTGAAAATGAAGTAATAAATGAAATTAATGATAAAATTTCAAAAAAATATAAACAACAAGTAGGGCAAATAATGAATACAAATGGAAATCAAACAATATATTCAGTAGAATATGTTTCGTATGTAGAAAATAATATACTTTTTTTAATAATACGTTCTAACTTAAAGAAAGGTAATAGTGCACAGCAAACTAGTATAGACACTTATAATTACGATCTAGAAAGTAAAAAACAAATTAATTTAGAAGAAATGATTGAAAAATTACAATATAATCAAACTGAAGTACAAAACAAAATTATAGAAGAAATAAAGAGAGAAGAAGAAAATGCAAAAAATCTACAAGAATTAGGATATTCTATTTATATAAGAGATAGCCAATCAGACATGTATAAAATACAAAATTCAGAACAATTTTTTATACGTAATGGAAGACTATATATAGTATATAGTTATGGAAATGAGTCATTAACGAGTGAAATTGATTTCATAATATTATAGGAAAAGAAGCTCAAATATAGAGCTTCTTTTTTGAAAATAAAAGGGGATGTTTTTTACTTTAAATCAGATTTTTTACTGATTTATTCTATTGTATATAAATTTTTTGTCCATTGTGTGAACTAAAAGTGAAGTTTTAATAAAGTTAAGGTTGTTCACCTAAAGTAAGGGTAATTTCCTTTTCCTGTCCATTGCGATTTACTTTAAGTTTCATTTCATCACCAATTTTATGAGAATTTTTAATTTTATTTAAATCATCCATTTTTGTGATTTTTGTACCATCAGCTTCAATAATAACATCTCCTGCTTTAAGTCCAGCTTTTTCAGCACTAGAGAAGTCTTCAATGCTTTTTACATAAACACCAATAACTAAATTATATGTTTTAGCAGTATCTTCATCTAAATCAATACCAGTAGTAATTCCAATATAAGGCCTTTTTACTTTACTATATTGAATTAATTGAGAAGTAACATCAGTTGTAGAATTAATTGGAATAGCAAATCCCATACCTTCAATACCAGTACCAGCAAGTTTTAAAGTGTTAATGCCTATTACTTTACCTTCACTATTAACTAAAGCACCGCCACTATTTCCAGAATTAATAGCAGCATCTGTTTGAATTAATGTATATGTTTTTCCTTCTGAATCTGTTACTTGACGATTAACAGCACTAACAATACCACAAGTTACACTACTTTGCATACCAATAGGGTTACCAACAGCCATTGCAAATTCACCAACTTTAATAGAATCAGAATCTGCAAATTCAGCTTTAGCTAATCCTGTTTTATTAATTTTAATAACAGCTAAATCGGTTTGTTCATCTTTACCAACAATTTTTGCTTCATATTCTGTTTCATCATTAAATAATGTAACAGTTAACTTTGTAGCTTCTGAAACCTGATAATAAGAATCTGATGAGTCTGAAGAATTTGTTACGACATGATTATTAGTTAAAATATAGCCGTCCTCACTAATTATAATTCCAGAGCCTGTTGCAGTTGCAGTAGATGCACTTGATCTTCCAAACATTTGCAACATAGTATTATTTACAGTATATTCTATTTTAATTCCAACAATGGAAGGTAATATTTTGTTTGCAGCATATACAGCTGTATCAGAGTAATTTGTTAAATTTATTTGTGATACATAACCATCCATTTTTGAAGTATTAGAACTATTATTTACTGGAGCATTTGAATTTACATCTAAAATTTTAGAACGAATTGACGGAACTCCAAAACATGTACCTATAACAACAGCACAACCCAATATACCACTTACAAATGGTAAAACAACACTTTTACCAAATCCAGAATTTATTTTTTTTGCATTATATGGATTAGTATTTGCTACTGTTTTAAAGTTAGCATTTTTTTTATTTTGATTTTCATTTTCTTCCATTGAAAATCCCTCCTAATTTTATTTGATACTTATTGTATCATAACCAATTTATAATTACAATACAATATTTATGTGAAAATTTTGTGAAAAAAATGTAATAATTAAAGATAATTACTATTGAAAAAAATTTTTTTTCTGTATATAATATAGAAAAAAGAGAGGAATTGATAAAATGATAGAAAACGTAAAAAAAAATAATAAAGGAATTACACTACTTGCACTTGTAATAATTATAGTAATAATAACTATAATAGCTGGAATAACTATAAGATATGCAATGGAAGCAATTAGATTAGCAACTTTGCAAAATACAAAAACTAATATGTTATTAATAGAAGCAAAAGCAAAAGAATATGTAGAAAATGCTAATTTTGATTTAGGAATCAAACCAGAAGAAGCAACAGAAGAAATGAAAACTAAGGCCAAAAATGAACTAAAAGGAACACTAGTAACAAACAGAGAACTTTTAGCAAGCAAATTACCAGACATTGGTATTAGTGCGTCAGATATAACTAATGGCAATGTATATAAATTAACAAGTGAAGACTTAGAAAATATGAATATTCGAGGTGTAGAATCAAATGATGAAAAAGGGTGGTATGTTATTGTATATAATATACCAAATGCTAGTGCTAAAATTTATCATACATATGGTGTAAAATTGGAAAGTGGAGAAATTAAATATGCATTAGATGATTTTAGAGATGACAATGTTTAAATAAGAGAAAGGTAAAAAATTAATTACAATTATGAAGGAAAAGGAATTCGAGAGATTAACAAATCTAAAACAAATGGAAGAACAAATACATAATAATGGATATAGATATATATGTGGAATTGATGAAGCAGGAAGAGGACCACTAGCAGGACCAGTTGTAGTAGCAGGTGTTATTATGCCAGAAAATTCTATGATAGAAGGTGTAAATGACTCAAAAAAAGTATCAGAGAAAAAAAGAGAAAAATTATATGATTTAATTATTCAAGAAGCTATTAGTTATTCAGTAGCAATAATAGGACAAGATGTTATTGATGAAATAAATATTTTAAATGCTACTAAACAAGGAGTAACTGAAGTAGTAGAAAAATTAGAAGTAAAACCAAATTTAATTTTAGTAGATGCTTTAGAACATATTGATACAAAAGGAATTCCATATGAAGCAATTATAAAAGGAGATGCCAAATGTTATTCTATTGCTGCAGCATCTATTATAGCAAAAGTAACAAGAGATAGAATTATGCGTGAATGGGATAGTGTTTATCCACAATATGGATTTATGCAACATAAAGGTTATGGAACAAAAATGCATATGCAAGCAATTAGAGAATATGGATTAACACCAATACATAGAAAAAGTTTTACTAAAAATATTTAGGAGAAAAAGCCAAGAATGAATATTTTAGAAATTATAGAAAAGAAAAGAGATAAAAAAGAGTTAAATAAATCAGAAATTGAATTTTTTGTAAATGGATATACACAAGAAGAGATAGAAGATTATCAGGCAGCAGCATTAGTTATGGCAATGTACATAAACGGAATGTCAGATGAAGAATTAGTCAATTTAACAATGTGTATGTCAAACTCAGGAGATATATTAGATTTATCCACATTAGAAGGAATTATTGTTGATAAACATTCAACAGGAGGGGTAGGAGATAAAGTTTCTATAATTTTGTTACCTATTATTAGTTCTCTAGGTGTTAAGGTAGCAAAAATGTCTGGTAGAGGTTTAGGGTTTACTGGAGGAACAGTGGATAAATTAGAGGCAATACCAGGATATAGGACAAATATTACAGAGGAAGAATTTATTCAAAACGTAAAAGAAATTGGAATTAGCATAATTTCTCAAACTAAAAATTTAGCACCAGCAGATAAAAAGATATATGCATTGCGTGATAGTATTTCTTGTGTGGATAACATTCCACTAATCGCATCTAGTATTATGAGTAAAAAGATAGCAAGTGGTGCACAAAAAATAATGTTAGAAGTTACTTATGGAAAAGGTGCATTTATGAAAACAAAAGAACAAGCTAAAAAGTTAGCGGAACAAATGGTAAAGATTGGAGAATTAGCAAAGCGAGAAACACAATATATTTTAACAAATATGGATCAACCTTTAGGATATACCATACGGAAATAGTTTAGAAATTATAGAAGCAGTAAAATTTCTAAAAGGAGAGGTAATGTCTGAAGATTTAAAACAGGTGGTTTTAGATTTAGGCGCAAATATGATAAAATTAGCAGGATTAGGCGACAATACAGAAGAAAATAAGAAAAAAATGCTAGAAAATATTGCTAATGGAAAAGCATATCAAAAATTTTTACAAATGGTAGAACGTCAAGGTGGAGACACTAGCTATTTAGAAGATACAAATAAATTTGGAAAAGCAAGATATATAGAACCAATGATAAGTGAAAAAACAGGCATTGTAAAAGAACTTCCAGCAGATATAATTGCTAAATATGTATGTAATTTAGGTGCAGGAAGAGTAAGAAAAGAAGATGCAATTGACATGCAAGTGGGAATTATATTAAATAAAAAAGTAGGAGACAAAATAAAAAAAGGAGAAACAATATTAACAATTTATTCTAATAAGCCAATAGAAATGCCAGTAGGAGCAGTTTTAATAGATGACATAAAGTAGAAATAAAAGCTTGAAAAATATAGTGAATAATGTTATAATAATAAAGAATTAAAATTTAAGGAGGAACTCAAAATGAAAAATAATGTACAAAATAAAAAACATAGAGAGTTTAATGCAGGAAAAGTGTTTGGAAGAATTATGGCGGCAATTCTTGTTATACTAATGATTGCTGGTACATGTGCTACATTGATATATGCGTTAATATAGAAAGGAATTTTAATATATGGGAAATATTGGAACAGTAGACCCGATTACGCCTACAAGAACAACTACATGGGAAACTTTTTATACGGAAAATATTTTAGGATATTTTAATAATTTAAAAAACAATCCATTTGAATTGGTAACACTCATCATTGATTTGGCGATTGTTATCTTTTTACTTTATTGCTTTTTTAAAGTGGTAAAACGTTCTAGAGCATGGCAATTAATTAAAGGAATTGTATTCCTTTTAATTGCAACATGGGTAAGTAGTTTATTAAATCTAAGAATTTTAAATGCTATTTTAACAGCAATTATGAATATAGGACTGATTGCTATAATCGTAATTTTTCAACCGGAATTACGAAGAGCATTAGAACAATTAGGAACTAATAAATATACTAAATTTTTTGGAATTGATAAAGATATTGTGACAAAAACAAAAGAAGATATATATAAAGTTGTTATTGCAGCACAAGAATTATCAAAAGCAAAAAAAGGAGCATTAATTGTAATAGAAAGAGATATAAATATACAAGATATTATTTCAACAGGAGTTCCAATTGAAGCAGAAGTTTCACCACAATTATTAGTTAATATATTTGAACCTAAAACTCCATTACATGATGGAGCAGTTATTATTAGCAACAATAAAATTGCAGCAGCAGCATGTGTATTACCATTAGCAGATGATGTAGATATTGCTAAAGGATTAGGAACTAGACATAGAGCAGCTATTGGAATTTCAAAAGAATCTGATGCAATTGTAGTTGTAGTATCAGAAGAAACAGGTAAAGTATCTGTTGCAAAAGATGGTACATTAATAATGGATGTTAGGGAAGATGTATTAAAAAAGATTTTAATCAGTAATATTGTTACAAAAAGATTTGCAATTAATCATAAACCATCAAAAGATAGATTTGCAAAATGGAAAGATAAGTTAAAAAAAGAAAAAACAGATAATGAAAAAATTGAAAATCAAGTAAAAAAGGAATCTACGGAAAAATAGAGTGATATTATGCGAAACATTAAATTAACAATTGAATATGATGGAAAAGATTTCAACCGGTTGGCAAAAACAGCCAAACAAATTAAATATACAAGGTAGTATTGAACAAGCAATTTATCAAATAACAGGCGAAACAGTAGAATTATTTGCATCAGGAAGAACAGATGCTGGTGTACATGCTTTTGGCCAAGTTGCAAATTTTAAAACTAATTCTCAAATACCTATTGAAAAAATAGCAATTGCAATAAATACAAATTTAAAGAAAAGTATAAGAATTGTACAAGCAGAAGAGGTGCCAGAATTATTTCATAGTAGACTATCTTGTAAAAAAAAGACATATAGATATATAATTAATAATTCAGAAAATGGAACAGCAATTTATAGAAATTTAGAAACTAATATTTCTACAAAATTGGATGTTTCAAAAATGCAAAAAGCGATTAAATATTTTATCGGCGAACATGATTTCAAAGCTTTTAAGGCAAGTGGAACTAGTAGTAAAAGCAGTGTAAGAACTATTTATGATGCAGATGTTTATAAAAAAGATGATAGAATTTATATAGAATTAACTGGAAATGGATTTTTATATAACATGGTTCGTATTATTGCAGGAACATTGGTAGAAGTGGGGATGGGAAAAATAAATCCGGAAGAAATACCTCATATTATTAAATCCAAGGACAGAAATATGGCAGGAAAAACATTACCACCACAAGGATTATATTTAATGAAAGTAGAATATGATAATTAAATAATTAATAGAACTAAGAGTTTCTTAGTTCTATTTTTTCACATAAAAAAGATAAAAGACATAATATATAAAAAAGAGTAAAGGAGAAAAAAGATGAATACATTACTAATATTTTTTGCACTTCCTATAGCAGTTATTATCTTCTCTATCATTTTGCAAAGAATTTTCAGATGTCCTTTTATTGTAGCTAGTATTATTTTTGCCGTTTTTTTAATTGTTGCATTTGTAATTGGTACTTTTGAGGCACTAGTTGCAGCAATTGCATATACTTTATTATCTTTACTTACAGCATATATTGTAATGCTACTTTGTAGAATTAATTGGGATGAAGATGAGGAAAATAATAATTGTAATAGAAGAAGATGTTGTTGCCAGAATAATTCAAATGAAGACAATAATATTATTACAACAAGTATTAATGGAGATATAAATACAGCTAATAATAGTTTTAATGGAACATATTCAATTGGCAGAAATGGAACAACCTGTTCTTGTAGGCAAGTTGATAATAATACCATTACAGTAATGGCGAATATTGAACCAACATCTAATACAAATGGTAGAAGAGGTAGGTTTTGCGGAACATATAGATAAAGAGGAAAAAAGCATTTGATGTAAAAAAACTTCAAATGCTTTATTTTTATAAATAAATGTGATATAATGCTAAAAATTAATGTATTTTAAAATATAAAAAGGAGAAAAATATGTTAGAAATTATACAAGATACATTAATAGATGGCATAAAATTATTACCATTTCTATTTGTTACATATTTACTAATGGAATATATTGAACATAAAATGGCAGAAAAGTCTAAACAAGCTATTCAAAAATCTGGTAAGTTAGGACCAATAATAGGAGGAATATTAGGAGCTTTCCCACAATGTGGTTTCTCAGTATCTGCTACAAATTTATATGCAGGTCGTGTTATTACATTAGGAACTCTTATTAGTGTGTACTTATCTACATCAGATGAAATGTTGCCAATTTTAATTTCAGAAGCGGTAGAGCCAAGTGTAATTATAAAAATATTAGCAATAAAGCTTGTTATAGGAATGGTTGCAGGAATATTGATAGATTTTATATATCATTTGAGACCAACTAAAGAAGAAAAAAATGATATTGGACATCTTTGTGAAGAAGAACATTGCCACTGTGATGAAGAAGGTATATTTAAATCAGCATTAAAACATACTATTAATATTTTCTTATTCATATTATTAATTACATTTATTATTAATACAGCAGTATATTTTATTGGTGAGGAAACTATTGCACATTTACTATTAAATAGACCTATTTTAGGACCGATGGTTTCAGCTTTAATAGGATTGATACCAAACTGTGCAGCATCTGTAATTATTACAAATATGTATTTGCAAAATGTAATATCTGTGGCAAGCTTAATTTCAGGATTACTAACAGGAGCTGGAATAGGACTTGCAGTTTTATTTAAAACTAATAAGGGAATAAAGCAAAATTTATTTATTGTTGGATTACTGTATACAATAGGTATGATATCTGGAATTTTGATAGAATTTATGGGGATACAAATTTAAACAAAAAAGGAGAGAACTTTTAATTACAAGTTCTCTCTTTTCATTATTCAGAACGTTTCTTTTTTAAATTTACAACAATGGCATCTTCATTATCAAATAAATATTTTGAATCTGTAGTATCTGTTTGTACAGGATTAAATTCATTACGATTATCTAAAAAGTCCAAATTCTTTAAATTAAATTTTTCTTTTTGGGTACCGTTTTCAAAATCTTCAGTCGAAGTAGTTATACCATCAGAGTATTTGCCAAAATCATATTTTTTGATTTTTTGTGGTTCTTTATATTTACTATCTAAATAAGACATTTTTCCCATACCTACAAGTGGCTTTCCATTTTCATTACGTATTTTATAAGCACAATCCGTTTGACCAAAATATTGTAATTTACCAGCTAAGAAATTTTTAATCCATTTCCAATCAACATTACCATGCTCATTTTTATATTCATTTGTACTAAAGTCAATAGTGCTAGTAAATCTCCACTCTCTATGCTCTCCAAATTCAAATTCCCACCAATTTAAATCATCTTCAGTTGCATTACCAGTAAAGATTTTGTTTGTGCAGTTTGCCAAAATTGTGTCACGATAACTTTGTTGTGAAGTAGAAGGATCTAATTGTGACAAGTTTTGTGCGGAAATTATACTACCAACTTTATATTTACGGAACATAGTGAATATAGGTTCAGTTGATTTCCCAATAAATTCAGGGAATTCATCAATATATAAGAAATGTGGAACTCGAGAACTTTCTGAACCAGGTCTTCTTAAAACCGCATTTTCTAATGCATTTAAGAAAAATAATCCAAAAGCCTTATGGCTATTTACACCTAAATCGCCTCTTCTTGTACATACAAAAGTTATTTCTCCATTTGATAGCATATCATCAAAATTAACATTATTATGTCTGTTACAAAGAACAGATTTAACCCCATCTAATCTTAACAAATTATCTAATTGTGAAACTGCAGCAAAAATAGATTTTTCTGTAAAATCCCTTCCAGAACCAGTTTTATAGAAGTTCTTTTTAAAGTACGCAAGTTGTACAGAATATTTTTCTTTTAAGTTTTCATCATGAGCTAAGATTTCACACATTTTTTCTACTAGGTCAAAATTTGTAAACATTTTTAGCATATCTTCCAAATTTGGTAGGTTTCCTTCATTCATACGAGGATACATTTCTTTTAATAAAATTGATACATTTTCAATAGCTTGAATTGAAGTATCTTCACGATATGCTTCTGATGACTGGTAATGAATATCATTATACATTGCCTTTAATGCAGAAGATATTGTTGTTGCAATTTTATATGGATCATCATATACAAATGGGTTAATACCAACAGAATTTACATCTGAAGGATCTATAATATTACATGTAAAACCAAAGTTTTTTGCAACATCAGCCATATGAGTACAAATTTCTTTATCAGGTGACATTACAGTTACACCACAATCTTTGTAAATAATTTCAGGTATATCTGACAAGATCATTTTTTTCATATATGTTTTATAAATTGTTTCTTTGCCATAAGCAGGTGATAACATACTTAGATGAAAATGTTCATTTAAATAGTCATTATCATAAGGCTTATTTAATACAGCAATACGTGTTTTTAAAGCTGTATATCCCATCTCTTTTGAAACTTCATGGAAGAAAAATTTTCTCTCTAAATCTCTTGCAATAAATGGCTCAAATACTAAAGAGGTTTTTCCACTACCAGATCCACCGCATACTAAAGTGGCTTGAAATCTAGAGGTTTCTGGCATAATAGCAGTTTTTCCAGTTTCAGAATCTTTAAACATAAATAATTCACAAGTGAATGGACCATGTCCAACTTTTGTATCTGATAAATTTATACCAGGGTAATCCCAAATTGATTTTTTATGGTCAAGGCTGTCATTAACAGAAAAGTATAAAAATTTAAAAACTCTATAAGCAATTGCAATTGGTATAAATATAGCAATTGAGGTAAGAGCTGGTCTAAATAATTCAGAAAAATTTGTAACTAAATCTTCATAACCCGGAACAGAAACTAAGAAAATCCAAATCCCCATATTAACCCATTGTAGAATCATAGATGCCGCAATAACACCAAATAAAATTACATATATGTAAAAAATTCTAATTTTCTGTGCTTTTGAAGTAGAAAATTCTGAGGGTACAGAAAGTGCATATGCTAAAGCAGGGCAAGCTAGTGCAAGACAATATTGAATAGGTCCCCAATAAGAATATGACACACCTGTAAAAATCATCAATAGCATTTCTACTAATCTATCAATTACAATGTAAAAAGTAATTAGTGTTAGAATATATGTAGCGAAGTTGTTACGAGTAGTATTTAATTTCTTTAACATTTTATCAATTAACTTCATTCTATTAATCCTTTCTTTAATTTAACATCATACATATATATTATCCTATAAAATGAGCAAAAAATCAAGAGCTTTGAGAATAATTTTTATAGTTTGTACATATAATATTCGTAAATTGATTTGAGGTGATATAATGCAGGAATTTTATAAAAAAGATGAACTAATGATAGAAAGAACAGAATTAGATAAAGATACTGAACTGATTTGCCATATTATTCGAACAAGAAAAGAACTAGAATTTGCTAATAGAAATTATGAATTTGCAGACGCAGATTTAATTGATTATTATATTTATCAAATCAAAGCTAATCAAGCAAAATTAGATTATTTGATCAAAATGGCGAAAGTAAAAGGTTTAAATGTCAATTTCATAAAAGATATGGAATGTCAATTTTTAGAAAAAGGTGAAGAAGTAATTTAAGACATATTTGTCCCTCTTTTGCATAGTAATAATAATATAAAAGATGCAAAGAGGGGTTTTTTATGAATATTAATATAATTACATATTTAGCATGTATATGTTTTCTATTTTTATTTGGTAGAATTTTTATAGTACCAATTAGAAAAGTGTTAAAATTAGTTCTTAATTCTATTATAGGTGGATGTGTTATTTTTTTTATTAATATTATAGGAGCTAATTTTGGATTTCACATAGGACTAAATGTTTTTACAAGTATTTTGGTAGGATTATTAGGGTTACCAGGAGCAGTTGTATTAATAATTGTTAAATTATTAGTAGGATGAAATCTAGATAAAAAACAACTTGCCCTTAGTTAGGGCAAGTTGTTTTAATATTATTCTACTGTTACAGATTTTGCTAAATTTCTAGGTTTATCAACATCTAATCCTTTTTCCTTTGAAATATAATATGCTAATAATTGCAAAGGGATAACAGATAAGATAGGAGACAAATAAGGAATTGTATCTGGAATTTTTATAACTTCATCAAACATTGTAGTATTACAATCATGGCTTGTTACAACCAATGTTTTTGCTCCTCTTGAGATAACTTCTTGTATATTACTAATAGTTTTTTCTATTAAAGAACTATCCATTAAAATACTAATTACAGTTATACCATTTTCAATCAAAGCAATTGGACCATGTTTTAATTCTCCTGCTGCATAGCTTTCTGAGTGAATATAAGAAATTTCTTTTAATTTTAAAGAACCTTCTTTAGCAACAGTTTCATCAATACCTCTACCTAGGAAGAAGACATCTTTTTCTTGATAAATTTTTTTAGCAAATTCTTGAATAGAGTTTTTACAAGAAAATGTTTCTTCAATCTTTTTTGGTAAAAGTAACATTTCTTTTTTGATATTATTTATTAAATCCATATCAACTATTTCCAAAATTTCAGCAAAATATAGTGCTAACATATTTAAAAGAACTACTTGAGAAGTATATGCCTTTGTAGAGGCAACTGCAATTTCTGGACCAGCATGTGTATATATAGAATAATCTGCTTCTCTGGTAATTGAACTACCAATTACATTAGATATTGCAATAGTTCTACTTCCGCAAAGCTTTGCTAATTTAAGAGCTGCAATAGTATCTGCAGTTTCACCAGATTGTGAAATAAAAATACAAAGAGTTTTTTCATTTACAATTGGATTGCGATAGCGGAATTCAGATGCAATATCTACTTCAACTGGAATACGGCATAATTTTTCAATAACATTTTTTCCAGCAAGACCAGCATGCATAGCAGTACCACAGGCAATAATATAAATTTTATTAACTGATTCTAAATAGTCTTTTGTTAATTCTAATTCTTCAAAATCGCATTTGCTTTCTAAAGAAATTTTAGATCCTATTGTTTCTCTAATAGCAGTTGGTTGTTCATAGATTTCTTTTAACATAAAATCTTCATATCCGTTTTTTTCACTAGCTGTTGCATCCCATTCAATATTGCTTGTTGGCTTATTAATCTCTTCAAGATTACTATTGAAAAATGTAGTATTGGTATTTTCTAATAAAGCAAATTCCAAATCGTTTAAGAAATAGAAATCACGAGTATAAGATAAAATAGCTGGAATATCAGAAGAAATATATTTTTCACTCTCACATGTTCCAATAACAAGAGGACTATCTTTTCTAACTACAATCATATTTTTAGGAAATTCACTTGAAATTACTTCAATTGCAAAACTACCTTTTAAATCTAAGCAACAATTTCTAACAGCTTTTAAGAAAGCATGAATATCATGTTCTTGTTCTTTTTTGTAATAATAATTAATTAGATTTGGAATAACTTCTGTATCTGTTTGTGATAAAAAGGTATAACCATTTTTTTCTAACATATTACGTAATTCTTGGTAATTTTCAATAATTCCATTGTGTACTACACTAAATATTTTGCTATTATCTTGATGTGGATGAGAATTTTCTTTTGAAGGTTTTCCATGAGTTGCCCATCTTGTATGAGCAATTCCAATTGTACCTTCTAGGGTATTTATTGCTGGATTATTTTCTAAAATTTTAACTCTTCCTTTATCTTTTACAAGAGAAAGACCATTTTTTTCAATTGTTGAAATACCAGCCGAATCATAACCTCTATATTCTAATCTAGATAAACCCGCCAATAAAATAGGACAGGCTTTTTTAGTTCCTATATAACCTACAATTCCACACATATGTGAACCTCCTACAAAAAAATGTTGAATACTTTTAATTTCTATATTATATTAACATAGTATCAAAAATGTAGCAAGAGTTTTTAAATTTAAATTGCAATTTGTAGCTAAATATATTATAATATAAAATGATAGGAGAGGGGAAAGATAAAAATGAAAGTATTAATTGATGAAGCAAAAATACAAGAAAGAATTAAAGAAATAGCTAAACAAATTGAAAAAGAATATGAAGGGAAACAGATTATATTTATAGGAATTTTAAAAGGTTCTGTACCATTTTTATGGGAATTAGCTAAAAACATAAAAAATGATATACGATTTGAATTTATAGAAGTATCTAGCTATGAAGGAACTGAGAGTACAGGAAAGATTAAAATAAATAAAGACATAGCACATGATATCGAAGGAAAAGATGTTATCATTGTAGAAGATATTGTTGATACAGGAAGAACTTTAACATTTTTAAAACAATATTTACTAGAAAAAGAACCAAATAGTTTGAAAATTGCGGCTTTATTAGATAAACCATCTAGACGAGTTACAGAAATAGAAGCAGACTATACTGGATTTCAAATAGAAGATAAATTTATTGTTGGTTTTGGTTTAGATTATAACCAACAATATCGAAACCTGCCATATATAGGATATATAGAATAGGAGAAAAACATGTTTGATATTGAAGCAGAATTAAAAAAATTGCCTAATAAACCAGGGGTATATATTATGAAAGACAAAAATGACAATATCATTTATGTAGGAAAAGCAATATCTCTAAAAAATAGAGTAAGGCAATATTTTAGAAAAAATAACAAAACTAAAAGAATTGAAAATATGGTAAATACTATAGATCATTTTGAATATATTGTTGTAGATAATGAAGCAGAAGCATTGATTTTGGAATGTAATTTGATAAAAAAACACAGACCCAAATTCAATGTTTTATTAAAAGATGATAAAACTTATCCATATATAAAGATTAATATAAAAGAAGACTATCCGACAGTTGTATTTACAAGAAGAATCATAAATGATGGCTCAAAATATTTTGGACCATATGCAAATCCAGGGGCTGCAAAAGAAATGATAGAATTCATAAAACAGAAATACAAAATTAGGCAATGTAGGACTTTAAAACAACGTACAAGACCTTGCTTAAATTATCATATAAAAAAATGTTTAGCACCATGTATGGGGTATGTGAGCAAAGAAGAATATAGGAAACAAATTGATGAAATCATTGATTTATTAGAAGGAAAAACAGACAAAATATTACAAGAGTTAGAAATACAAATGGAGCAATTATCAAAAAAATTAGAATTTGAAAAAGCAGCAGAAATAAGAGATAGAAAACAATCAATAGAAAGAGTATCTACTAAACAAAAAGTATCTAATTTATCAGAAAATAGCATAGACGTAATAGGTATGTATCAATCAGAAATGGATACTTGTATTGAAATATTTTTTGTTCGTGGCAGTAAAATGATTGGTAGAGAACACTACTTTTTTACAGATTTAAAAGGAATGTCAGATGCAGAAATTTTATCAGGATTTATTAAACAATATTATATGGATAATCCAAACATTCCAGCTAAAATAATGCTACGAGAAGAATTAGAAGACAAGCAAGTTATAGAAGAGTGGCTTTCTAATCAATTAGGCAAAAAAGTAGAATTAAAAAGTCCTAAAAAAGGAGAAAAATTGCGATTTGTAGAAATGGCAGAAATGAATAGTAAAGTTACCTTAGAAAACAAAGAAAAAGATAAAAGTAGTATTTTAATGGAATTAAAAGAAGTGTTGGGATTAGAAATCTTACCTAGAAAAATAGAGACCTATGATATTTCAAATATGGCAGGAGAACATATGGTAGCAGCAATGTGCGTGTTGCAAGATGGTGTCATAAAAAAGAATTTATCAAGGCGTTTTAAAATAAAAACTATATATGGTCAAGATGATCCTCGCTGTATGCAAGAAGTAATTGAAAGGAGATTAAAACATTCTATTGAAAATCCAAATGGAGGATTTGGAAAATTACCAGATGTAATTTTTGCAGATGGTGGTATTACACAAATAAGAGCAACAAAGAGAGCTATTGAAAAATACCAACTTTCAATACCGGTATTTGGAATGGTAAAAAATGATAAACATCAAACAAAAGCATTAATTAATGAAAATAGAGAAGAACTACCTATTTCTGAAAATTTAAAACAACTTATTACTAGATTTCAAGATACAGTCCATGATACAGCAATAACATATCATAGAAAGGTAAGAGAAAAGGATATTACAAAATCAGAATTAGATAATATCAAAGGAATAGGTGAAGCCAAAAAGCAGGAGTTATTAAAACATTTTGGAAGTGTTAAGAAAATTAAACAAGCAAGTATGAAAGAATTGCAACAAGTAAAAGGTATTAGTGAAAAAATAGCAAAAGAAATTTGGAATAATTTCAATTCATAGAAAACACAATGTTTATTGAAATATCTTAAAAGATATGATATAATACGCAAAGAATTGAAAAAAGGAGAATCAATATGTATAGAACAAAAACTTGTGGAGAATTAAATATAGAAAATATAAACCAAACGGTAGAATTAGCAGGATGGGTACAAAAAATAAGAAACTTAGGTGGAATGATATTTATTGATTTAAGAGATGAATTTGGAATTACACAAATTGTTGTAAATGATGAAGATTTACAAAAACAAGCAAAAGAATTGAAATCAGAAAGCTGTATTCATATAAGTGGAACAGTTGTTGAAAGAACAAATAAAAATAAAAACATTCCAACAGGAGAAATTGAAGTTATAGCAAAACATATAGAAGTATTAGGAAAATGTAAAAATGTATTGCCATTTGAAGTAAATACAGATCAAGAAGTAAGAGAGGATTTACGTTTAGAATACAGATTTTTAGATTTAAGGAATACCCGGATTACACAATAATATTTTACTACGTTCAAAAATATTAAAAACTCTTAGAGATAAAATGGATGAATTACAATTTACAGAAATCCAAACTCCAATTTTAGCCAATTCTTCACCAGAAGGTGCAAGAGATTATTTAGTACCAAGTAGATTAAATCCAGGAGAATTTTATGCTTTACCACAAGCACCACAACAATTTAAACAATTATTAATGGTAAGTGGTTTTAATAAATATTATCAAATTGCTCCATGTTTTAGAGATGAAGATCCTAGAGCAGACAGAGCACCAGGAGAATTTTATCAATTAGACTTTGAGATGAGTTTTGCAACACAAGAAGATGTTTTTAAAGTAATAGAAGAAGTTGTTCCATATACATTTGCAAAGTATACGAGTTGGAAAGTTGATAAAGGGCCTTTTATAAGAATTCCATATAAAGAAGCAATGGAAAAATACGGAATTGACAAACCAGATTTAAGAAATCCACTTATTATTCAAGATGGAACACAATTATTTGAGAATACAGAATTCAATGCCTTCAAAGGTAAAACAGTAAAAATGATTATAGTACCAGAAGGAGCAAAACAAGGTAGAAAATTCTTTGATAAAATGGAAGAATACGCAAAAACAGAAGAAGTAGGTGCAAAAGGATTAGCTTGGACAAAAATAGAAGAAACAGGAGAATTTACAGGAGGAATTTCAAAGTTTATCACAGAAGAAAACAAACAACAATTACAAAATAAATATGGTGCAGAAAAAAATTCAAGCATCTTCTTCATTGCAGATGAATTCGAAAAAGCACAAAAAATAGCAGGTTTAATTAGAATTGAACTAGGAAAAAGATTAGATTTAATTGAAAAAAATGTGTATAAGTTCTGCTTTATTGTTGATTTTCCAATGTATGAATTATCAGATGAAGGGAAAATCGATTTTAGCCATAATCCATTTTCTATGCCACAAGGAGGATTAGAAGCATTAGAAAACAAAAATCCTTTAGAAATATTGGCATATCAATATGATTTAGTGTGTAATGGATATGAGATGGCTTCAGGAGCTGTTAGAAATCATGATCCAGAGATTATGGTGAAAGCATTTGAAATAGCAGGATATACAAAGCAAGATGTAGAAGAAAGATTTGGAGCATTATACAATGCATTTCAATATGGAACTCCACCACATGCAGGAGCTGCACCTGGTATTGATAGAATGGTAATGCTAATTGCAAATGCACAAAATATTAGAGAAGTAATTGCATTTCCTAAAAATAAAAAAGCACGTGATTTATTAATGAAAGCACCTTCTACTGTTATGCCAGAACAATTGAAAGATGTACATATTAAATTAGATATGCAATAAAGAGGAGAAAACAATGTCAAAAGTATTATTAGGAATGAGTGGAGGAGTAGATAGTTCTGTATCTGCAATTTTATTACAACAACAAGGTTATGAAGTTATAGGATGTACTATGAGATTATGGGACCCAGAAAATGAAAATGAAGATAGCACTTGTTGTGGAGTACAGGCAATACATGATGCTAAAAGAGTTTGCGATAAATTAGGAATTCCACATTATACTATTAATTGTAGAGAAGAATTTAAGCATAAAGTAGTTGACCATTTTATTGATGAATATTCACAGGCAAAAACGCCAAATCCTTGTATAGAATGTAATAAATATTTAAAGTTTGGAGAATTTTATAAAAAGGCAAAAGAATTAGATTGTGAATATATTGCAACAGGGCATTATGCTAAAACAGAATACTCTGAAAAATATAATCAAATTGTATTAAAAAAATCTGAAGAAGAAAAAAAAGATCAAACTTATTTTTTATATACTATTTCACAAGACTTACTAGAACATATAATATTTCCTTTGCAAGATTATAATAGCAAACAAGATACAAGAAAAATAGCTAAGGAAAATGGACTAGAAGTAGCTGAAAAAAAAGATAGTCAAGAAATTTGTTTTATACCAAACAATTCATATAAAGAATTTCTAAAAGCACATATGAAAAACAAACCTGTAAAAGGAAATATTGTATTAAAAACAGGCGAAATTCTAGGAGAGCATGAAGGAGTAATCAATTATACAGTTGGACAAAGAAAAGGATTGGGAATTGCATATAAAGAACCATTATATGTAATACAACTAGATGCTAAGAAAAATCAAGTAATTGTAGGTTTAGAAAAAGATTTATATGAAAAAACACTATATGCAAAAAATATCCATTGGATTGTACCAATGGAAAAAACACAAAAAGATGGAAAAATAGAATGCTATGCTAAAATACGTTATAGATCAAAACAAGCAAAGGCAAATCTTTATCTAGATAAAGATAATATAAGAGTAGAATTTGAAGAACCACAAAGAGCTATAACACCAGGACAAGCAATTGTTTTTTACGATGAAGAAGGAATTGTATTAGGTGGTGGGAAGATTAGTTCTAACTACTCACTATAGGAAAGAAAAGGCAATGCTTCATTTTGTGAGATATATCCATATTCTTGCATTTTTTTAATAACATGAGCTTGTCTTTTTTTTGCTAGGTTTAAGTTTACATTAGGAGAATATAATGAAGGAGCATTTGGAACACCAGCTAGCATAGAAGCTTCATCTAAAGTTAAATCTTTAGGTGCTTTTTTATAATATCCGTAACTTGCATCATAGATGCCATAATATCCATCTCCAAAATAAGCTGTATTTACATAGATTTCAAAAATTTCATTTTTAGTATAATTTTTTTCCAAATCAAAAGCAGCAAAAATTTCACCAAGTTTTCTAACCCAGCTTTGATTTTGTGAAAATACAATATTTTTAGCAACTTGCTGAGTAATTGTGCTACCACCTTCTTGTAATTCACCACTTTTAATATTTGTAAAAATAGCCCTACAAATAGCTATAAAATCAACAGGACCATGATCATAATAACGGTGGTCTTCAACAGCAATTACAGCATTACGATAGATTTCAGACATATCATCAAATTTAACAAAATGTTCATCAGATGTAACCTTTTCAACTCTTTCAAATAAAGGCTCATCTTTTAAAGCACTTGAATATGTACTAAAACCGATAAAAAATAGGATAGAAAAAATAACAACCAAAAAAATTAGTAAAACTAATAAAATTTTTCTAAATATTTTCATAAAAAATCTCACTTTCGTATATTCTAAAATTATTATACATTAAAAAAATTTATTTGCCAATAAAAATATTGATTTTTAATTTTATATATAGTAAAATAAAGATGAAATAAAAGAAAAGGAGAAACAAATGAGAAGTAATAGGGAAAAGGGAATTACATTAATGGCTCTTGTTATTACAATAGTAATAATAATTATTATTGCTGGAGTTAGCATTAGTGCAGGAATAGATTCAATTGAATCTGCTAATTTTATGAAATTCCAATCAGAATTAACTATGGTGCAAACAAAAATAAATGAAATAACAGCACAATATCAAAAAGAAAACAAAAGTATAGGATGGACTTTAACAAATGAAGAGAGAGGCATATTAAATAAAGAAGAAGTAAATACTATATTAACTAAAAAAGCAGAAGATAAAGGTATAAGTGTAGAAGAATTAAAAAACGGATTTAGTTTATGTTCAAAAGAATATATTGCAGAAGAATTAGGATTAGAAAATTTGACTAGAAACTATTTAGTAAATTTAAAAAATGCAATTGTTGTAGCATTAGAAAAATGCAAATTTGAAGGAACAGATTATTATATGCTAGAACAAATAGAGAGTAGTATATATAATGTAACATATAACAGTCAGATTACTCCTGAAGGTACATTTACAGCAACTAGTAAACAAATAGTAAATGGATATCAAATATCTATCACAACAAATCATGATAAATATGTATCAAAATGGGAAGTTAGATATAAATTAAAAATAGAAAAAGAATGGAAAAGAACAGAAAATTTAACATTTAATGTAGAAACACCTGGAACATATGAAATTCAAGTATTCCATGGAGATGAAGTAGATTTAGGAACACAGACATTAATAATAAAAGCTGGAGAACCAGATGCAGAAGGATATTACACCCAAAATAGTGCAATTAATGGTAGAACAGTAAGTACAGCATATAATCCAGTAGTTCCAAAAGGATTTAAACCAATTGAAGATGAATCAACAGGAAAAGCACAATGGGGTGAAGGCTCTACAGCACCTACAAGAGAAGCAGTAAAAAGTGGATTAGTAATACAAAGTAAAGATGGAAGTCAATATGTTTGGATACCAGTAGATGATGTAGAAGTAAAATTAAGCCGATATTCATTTAATACAAATGGAAGTGCAACAATAGAAGCAGAAAATAGCATAGCTGATGGAGGTTATTTATATGAAGAATTAGCAACTTCAACATTAGATAATGCACCAGCAAAGGATATAGAAAAATTTAAAGCAAGTGTACAACAAAATGGAGGATATTATATAGCAAGATATGAAGCAAGCAAAGGAGAAAATGGAAAAGCATTAAGTGTTATATCAAAAGGAACACCAGCAGGGCAAAATTCATCAAATACTAGCGTATCAACAGGAATGCTATGGAATTGGGTCACACAACAGGAAGCTTCAAATGCATGTCAAGGATTATATTCAGAAATTCAAAGTGATTTAATAAATAGTTATGCATGGGATACAGCAATAGTATTTATCCAAAAAAATGCAGATATAGCATACTCACAAAGAAGAGGGCCAACATATAGTGATACATTAAAAAATACTGGAACGAGTAATGATGTTCAATGTAATATTTATGATATGGCAGCAAATACAGCAGAATGGACTACAGAAACATGTAATACACCAGGAAATCCATGTGTATACAGAGGAGGAATATTTGAGGACAGTTCTTATTCTGTTGGTAACCGTGTACGCGGAAACAGTAGTTCTTTTGAAAACTATAATATTACATTCCGCTCAATTTTATATTGGTAAACAAATAAAGAAAAATAGCAAGAAATTCTTGCTATTTTTTATGTTTTCTAGTAAAATAAAAAAAAGAAAAAGAAAGGAACAAAGAAATGAAAGATAAATTTTTAACATTACTAAAAACAGTAAAAAGAGAAGGAATAGAAGAACTAATAGAATTTTTAGAAAAAACAGATTTTTTTCAAGCACCAGCAAGTACTAGATTTCATGGTAATTATGAAGGAGGACTTGTAGAACACAGCATAAAAGTTTATGAAATTTTAAAACATAAAGTAGAAACAAATATAGAGCCAATACAAGTACCAGAAGAATCTATTATAATTATCGGATTATTGCATGATATATGTAAAGCAAATTTCTATAAAATAGATTACAGAAATGCAAAAAATGCACTAGGAGTATGGGAAAAAGTACCATATTATACAGTAGATGATACTATACCATATGGGCATGGAGAAAAATCAGTAATGATGATCTCAGAATATATTAAATTAACACCAGAAGAAAAATACAGTATCAGATGGCATATGGGATTTACAGAACCAAAAGAACAATACACAACATTAGGATTAGCGTATAAAAAATACCCATTGGCATTATTAACACATGAAGCAGATTTAGAAGCAACGTATTTTTATGATATATAGTGTCCATTTTGGGACGGTCCTTTTTTGGACATTTGTTTCAAATGTCCAAAAAAGGACCGTCCCAAAATGGACAAATGGATACAAATAGACAAATAAAGGAGGAGAAAAAATGTTAGCATATATAAAAGGAAATTTAGAAATGAAAATGACAGATTATGTTGTTATTGATGTAGGTGGATTAGGATATAAAGTTTATATGACTACAACTGGAATGGAAAAATTAGGTAACGTAGGTAACATAGTTAAAGTATATACATATTACCGCGTAAGAGAAGATGATATTAGCATATTTGGATTTAATACAAATGAAGAATTACGAATGTTTGAATTGTTATTATCTGTTAGCGGTGTAGGAGCAAAAACAGCATTAACAATGATAGGAGTAACAGAACCTTCGGAATTTGCTATAGCAGTTATTTCAGATGATGTATCGTATTTAACAAAAATTCCGGGAATTGGAGCAAAATCAGCTCAAAGAATTATTTTAGAACTAAAAGATAAAATGAAGAAAGAAAACGTAGTAATGGAAACTAAAAATATAAAAGTACAAATTGATAATAGCAAAGTAGAAGAGGCTATTGCAGCACTACAAGTATTGGGGTATAATAAAAAAGAAATTGAAAAAGCATTTACAAAATTAGATAAAAAGGATATGTCAACAGAAGAATTAATTAAGAAAGGATTAAATTTATTAGGAAGATAATATTTGGAGGAATTAAAAATGGATCCAAAAGAACCATTAGCATATCGTGTAAGACCTAAAAGTTTAGAAGAATATGTAGGTCAAGAACATGTAATTGGTAAAGATAAAATTTTGTATAGGACCATAAAAGCAGATAGATTATCTAGCATTATTTTATTTGGTCCACCAGGATGCGGAAAGACATCTTTAGCAAGAGTTATTAGCGAAACAACAAAATACAAATTTTATAAAATAAATGCTGTTACTGCAGGTGTAGCAGATATTAAACGAGTAATAGAAGAAACTCAAAATTTTATGCTAAATCCTGCTGGAAAAAGTATTTTATTTATAGATGAAATTCATAGATTTAACAAATTACAACAAGATGCATTACTACCATTTGTAGAAAATGGTACAATTATTTTAATTGGAGCAACTACAGAAAATCCATATTTTGAAGTAAACAAAGCATTAATATCAAGATCAATGGTAATTAAATTAGAACCATTAACACAAGAAAACGTATTTACAATTTTAAAAAATGCATTAAAAAGCAAAGAAGGACTACGGAGAATACAATGTAAAAATAGAAGATGATTTATTAAAAAAGTTAGCAGCCATTTCAAATGGAGATGTTAGAACAGCTTTAAATGGATTAGAAGTAGCAGTATTAACAACAAAAATGCAATCAGATGGATATATTCATATAACAGAAAATGATATACAAAACAGTATACAGGATAGAAAAGCAATATTTGATAAAAATGGAGAAGCACATTATAATAATATTAGTGCTTTCATTAAATCTATGAGAGGGTCAGATCCAGATGCAGTTTTATTCTATTTAGCTAGAGCAATTGCAGGGGGAGAAGATCCAATGTTTTTAGCAAGAAGAATTGTAATCTGTGCCTCAGAGGACGTAGGATTAGCAAACCCTAACGCACTAGTAATTGCAAGTAATGCTATGCAAGCAGTACATATGGTAGGAATGCCGGAAGCTAGAATTATTTTGGCAGAAGCAGCAGTATATGTAGCAAATTCACCAAAGTCAAATTCTACTTATATGGGAATTGATAAAGCTTTACATGATGTAAAAAACAAAGAAACAGGTGAAGTACCAATGTATTTGCGAAATGCACCAATTGAACAAATGCAAGATTTGGGATATAGTAAAGGATATTTATATCCACATGAATTTCCAGGTAACTATGTAGAGCAAGAGTATTTGCCGGAAATTATGCGTGGAACTATATATTATGAAGCGGGAGAAAATGACCAATTAAAAATCAATCCAAACAAATTGAAAAAACACACATAAAAAATAAAAAAGAGGAAAACCTACATATAAAAGTAGGTTTTTTATTATGAAAAATATGATTAAAACAATTATAATTGGATTTTTGGCAGGACTTGTAAGTGGTTTTTTCTCAACAGGAGGAGGATTAATTTTAGTACCAGCATTTATGTATTTGTTAGGAAAAGAATCTAAAGAAGCTAGAGGAACAGCAATTTTTTGCATATTACCAATGGTAATAACAAGTAGCTTCTTTTATTACAAAGGAAACTATATTGATTGGAAAATATCGATATTATGTGCAATAGGTGGAGCAATAGGAGGATATCTAGGAGCAAAATTATTAAAAAAATTACCAGAAAAAACATTAAAAATTGCATTTACAATTTTTATATTATATGTTGCATATAATATGATATTTAATTAAAAAGTAATACTAATAGTATTACAAAATAAAATTCATAAATGAAAAAGCGCGTTTTATAAAGAAAAAAGTAAAAAAAAGTAAAAATAGGAGATAATAAAATTATCAAATAGATAATAAGGAGGAAAAAATGAACGATCATAAATGGAAAAATGAAAACAAAAGATATCTATTTGAGTTACAAAAGTTTCTAGATTTGGTTGATAATATATCAAATGAAGTACTTAAGAAAGAAATAACCTATCAATTTTTAAAAGTTGATAATGTATTAACTGAATTGGCTGAAGAATTTATAGGTATAGAAGGGAAAACTAGAAACTAAAGGAGAGAGGAAAATGGGTGAAATTCTTACAGGCATTATATCAGGCATTATTAGTGGGACAGGAATGGGTGGAGGAACTATTCTCATTTTCCTTTTGACTTTTATATTTGGGATTGATCAACATATAGCTCAAGCTACAAACTTAATATTTTTTATTCCAACATCACTTATTGCAATTATTGTAAATATCAAAAACAAAAATATTGATTTGAAATTAGGAACGATTATATCTATTTATGGAATATTAGGGGCTATTGTTGGTGCTAATATATCAATTCACACAGATGTAACAAATTTAAGAAAATATTTTGGTATATTTTTAATTTTAATTAGCATATATGAAATATATTCCATTATAAAACAGTATAAAAAAGAAAAAAATGAAAAAAATAAAGATAAAATATAAATAGAAAGGAAAGTGATATTATGAAATTTGCAAAAGGAGTAGTAATAGGAGGACTTTTAGCAACAGGAATGTTAATGATGTATGCAGAAAGTGATATGATGTATAGAAATAGAAAAAAAATGATGAAAAAGGGAAAACAAATGATGAAAAAATTAGGTAATTGGTAATTCAAAAAAGCGGAGACATAAATTTAATTCTCCGCTAATATTACATATATTAATCTTTGCAAGGTTTTTCACATTTTTCAGGTTTTTTATCATCAATAAAACAATCACATTTATCGTTTTTTTCACCTTTTAAACAAGAACCTTCATGAAAACACTTAGCACAAATTTTAATTTTTTTAGTAGCATTTGCCCAAATTTGAATAGCATATTTTTTTCCTGGACAAAGAGGTCCAAATACAAATTCGCCGTCTTTATCAGTAAAAGTATGACCAACAGGTCTTCTTTCTTCTTTACCACAATCACAAACGATTTCAACTAATTTTACAACGGCATCACACACAGGTTCTTTAAAACAATTTTTAATAACGCCATAAATTACATCTCTATTATCTTCTGGTAAAATTATATCTAAATCAAATTGTTTACCTCCTGAAATAACACCATCAACATCTAAAACAGGGCAAACAGGTTTATTACAGTCCATTTCCATATTTTTCATCCTTTCTGATAAACTAAAAAAGTTTATTAATATATCATATGAAAAAACGCAGAAAATGACACAATAAAACATAAATTTGCGTTTTAAGTAAAAATATGGTATAATAATAGTGTAGTTAGTTAGGAGGGATAAAAATGGTAGAATACAAAAGTAATAAAAAGTTATCAGAGATGAATAAAAAAGAACCAAAAAAATCAATGGCAAAAAAAATAATGATATGGGGAGCAGTGGGATTAGTTGCAATAGGATTACTTTCAGAAGGCGAACAACATGTACAAGTAAAAAGAATAGATAGAAATGCTAAAATACAAGAAGTATATAGAAGTTTTAAAAATCTAGACAAAGAAAGTATGCTAGAATATTTGCCAAAAGAAATTAATGCATTATATGAAAAATATCCAAACTTAGATGATTTAGTATTCGCTGAAAGTGAAGAAACAAAAACAAAAGAATTTATTGATGATATGTATAGATTATATAAAGCATATATGGTAGATGAAGCAAGTGAAAAAGCAGATGTAGATAACGTAAAAGTTGTACAAGTTGATCAGATTTTTCTACAATCAGATAGAATTATAGAACAAAAAGACGAAACTGAAGAAGGAGAAGTAAAAACAGAAAAGACGATAAAAGAAACACATAAAGAACAGAATAAACATATTACAGATGTATATTTAGAATCATTAAAACAAGGTAATGGAGCAAAATTAGCAAAAGTAATCTATGAATTTTTGGCTTCAGAAATAGGATTAAAGGAAAATGCTCTAACTTCTAAAGAAATTTATAAAAACATAGAAGAAAAAGGATTTTACTATGATGTAGAAAGTAACACCTTCTTTACAAAAGAAGGTAAAGCAACTTTAGTACCAAATTCAGAACTTGAAAAAACTCAAGGAACAGAAAAAAATGAGATAGAAGACACTGGATTTGAGCCAGGTGAATAATTTAAAATAGCAATCATTAAAACTGTATAATTTATCCACTTTTTGCAAACAATATGTATAAAACATATTTGCAAGGAGTGGAATTTTTTTGAAAGAAAATAGAAGATTAAAGATAAATGGAACTTTATTAGAAAAAGAACAATTAAAAAGGCATTTAGAGAAAATAGCAGCAAGTCACAATATTACACAACAATCACAAAAAGACACATATCCAATTCCAAGCATGTTAGAAGATTACATGATAATTAAAGAAGTATATGAATTACTAAATGAACATTTGAAACAACATATAAATATACATCCAGCAGGAGAATGGCTATTAGATAATTTTTATATAATAGAAGAAACTGTTAAGCAAATACAAAAAGAGTTAACATTAAAAAAATATAAAAATTTTGTAGGACTTGCAAACGGAGAATATGCAGGTTTTAGTAGAGTTTATGTATTAGCAACAGAAATTGTTGCATATACAGAAAATAAAATTGAAAAACAAAGTTTAGAAGAATATTTAAGAAGTTATCAAATAAATAAAACATTAAGTATGGATGAAATATGGAATATTGGAATAATGCTTCAAATTGCAATTATTCAAAACATACGTAAAATATGTGAAAAAATAGCAAGTGCACAAATACAAAAATGTAAAGCAGAAAATATTGCAAAATCATTAATTGAAAACAAAGCAAAAATTAATATATCATATAAGCAAAACAACCAAGAAATAAGATATCCTTTTATAGAATATATGTCATATATTTTAAAACGATATGGAAAAAAAGGAATTGTTTACCAAAATATTTTAGAAGAGATTGTCGAAAAACTAGGATTAACAGTAGCTGAAGTTATACAAAAAGAACATTTTGATATTGCTATTCAAAAGGTATTAATGGGAAATAGTATAACAAGTTTAAAAACAGTACAAAGAATTAATTTTTTAGAAATATTTGAAAAAATTAATGGAGTAGAAGATATATTAAAACAAGACCCAAGTAATACCTACCCATATATGGATTATAAAACAAAAGAATATTATAGAAATAGAATAAAAGAAATATCAAAGAAAACAAAAATATCTGAGATTTATATTGCAAAAAAAATACTAGAAATTGCACAAACAGGAGAAGGAAAAAAATCTCATATTGGCTATTATTTAATTGATGAAGGAATTTCAACATTATATCAAGAATTAAAATTCAAAAATAATGAAACTAAACCAGAAACAAAAATAAAACAATATATATTATTAATAGTAGTACTAACAATACTACTTTCTACTACTATCACAACAATTATAGCATCACAAATGAAAAGTATAATTTTTTCAATATTTTCTTTTATATTATTTATTATTCCATGTAGTGAAATTGTAATACAAATTACACAATATATTTTAAATAAAATAGTCAAACCAAAATTAATTCCAAAAATGGACTATCAAGAAGGAATTCCGGAAGACAAAGCTACTATAGTAGTAGTACCAACAATTATAAAAAGTAAAGAAAAAGTAAAAGAAATAATGAATAAATTAGAAGTATATTATATTGCAAATAAATCACCCAACTTATATTTTGCTTTATTAGGAGATTGTTCAGAAAGTACAAAAAAAGAAGAACCATATGACAAAGAAGTTATAGAAGAAGGAAAAAAACAAATTGAGAGATTAAATAAAAAATATGAAAGTAAATTTCCTATTTTTAATTTTTTGTATCGAAAAAGAGAATGGAACTCAAAAGAAGAAAGCTATTTAGGTTGGGAACGAAAAAGAGGGATGTTAAATCAATTTAATCAATATTTATTGGGAAATGAATGTAAGTCATTTTTATATAATTCATTAGAAGGACTTTCAATTCCAAAAATAAAATATGTTATTACATTAGATGCAGATACAGATCTTATTTTAAATACAGCACATGAATTAGTAGGAGCAATGGCACATATCTTAAACAAACCGGTGATAGACGAACAAAAAAATATTGTTGTAGAAGGATATGGAATAATGCAACCACGAGTTGGCATTAATTTAGATATAAGCTTAAAAACTAATTTTACAAAAATATTTGCAGGGGCAGGAGGCATTGACAGTTATACCAATGCTATTTCTGATATTTATCAAGATAATTTTAAAGAAGGCATTTTTACAGGCAAAGGTATTTATGATTTAGAAGTTTTTTCAAAAGTATTAAAAAATGAGATACCAGAAAACACAGTACTAAGTCATGATTTATTAGAAGGTTGTTACCTAAGATGTGGACTTGTATCAGATGTATTATTAATGGATGGATATCCTACGAAATATATGAGTTTTATGAATAGGCTATCAAGATGGATAAGAGGAGATTGGCAAATTATCAATTGGTTAAAAAGTAAAAAATTAAATCTACTTTCAAAATACAAAATAGCTGATAATTTAAGAAGAAGCCTTTTTGATATCTCAATAATTATTTGCATGCTATATACACTTAAAGTAAAATGGACAATTGTATTTTTATCACTAACAGTTATCATTTCACAGATACTAGAATTACTTAGTAAATGGATATTTAAAAAAGAAGGAGAACAAAAATTAAAAACATATACACAAAAAATCACAGGGACAGAAGGAATTTTAATAAGAGCAATTTTAACATTAGGATGTTTACCATATAAAGCATATATTTCAATAAAAGCTATTTGTCAAACTATTTATAGAAAAACAGTAACAAAAATGCATCTATTAGAATGGATGACTTCAGAAGAAGCGGAAAAACAGGCAAAAACAGATATAATATCATATTATAAACAAATGATAGTAAACATTATAGCAGGAGTTATTGCAATTTTACTATGTTTTTTAAATAATATATGGGGAACGGCATTAGGAATTTTATGGATTATTACACCATATATTATGCAAGCAATTAGCAAAGAAATTATTTCTAAAAATCCTAAAGATATTATTACAGAAGAAGAAAATTCATATTTATTAGAAATTGCAAAAAATACATGGAAATTTTTCAAAACATATTTGAATGAAGAAAATAATTATCTAATAACAGACAATTATCAAGAAGATAGAAAACAAAAAATAGTTAATAGAACATCTTCAACAAATATAGGATTATCGTTATTGGCAGTTATTTCTAGTTATGATTTAAAATTCATTAATTTAGATACAGCAATTAATTTGTTAGACAATATTATAAAAACAATATCAGAATTAGAAAAATGGAATGGGCATTTATATAATTGGTATGAAATAAAAACAAAAAGACCATTAAATCCAAAATATATATCAACAGTTGATAGTGGCAATTTTGTAGGATATTTATTTACTACAAAGGCATTTTTAGAAAATGCTTACCAAAAGCAAGCAAATCCAAAAATAAAAAATATGATAACATATATTGAGACTACTATAAAAGAAACAGATTTTTCAAAATTATATAATAAAGAACATCAAATATTTTCTATAGGATTTAATATTGAAGAAAATAAATTAACAGATTCATATTATGATTTGTTAGCATCAGAAGCAAGACAAGCAAGTTTAATTGCAATTATAAAAAAGATATACCTGCAAAACATTGGAATAAATTGAGTAGAACATTAACAACACTTGGAAGGTATAAAGGGCTTATTTCATGGTCAGGAACATCATTTGAATACTTAATGCCAAATGTTAATATCCCCAAATATGAAGGAAGTTTATTAGACGAGTCTTGTAAATTTATGATAAAAAGCCAGCTAGAATATAGTAAAGAACTACAAATACCATGGGGAATATCAGAGACAGCATTTAATGTAAAAGACTTACAAGGAAACTATCAATATAAAGCATTTGGAATTCCATGGCTAGGATTAAAAAGAGGATTAGCAGATGAGATGGTAGTTGCCACATATGGAAGTGTATTAGCAATTACTGATAAACCAAAAAAAGTAATTGAAAATTTAAAACTATTAGAAAATTATGGCATGTATGGAGAATATGGATTTTATGAATCTATTGATTTTACACCAGAAAGAATTGAAAATGGGAAAAAACCACAACCAGTAAAAACATATATGGCACATCATCAAGCACTAATATTATTATCAATAAATAATTTAATTAACAATAATATTTTACCAAAAAGATTTGTGCAAAATCCTGAAATAGCAAGTACAACAATATTATTACAAGAAACCATGCCAGAAACATCAATTATTACAAAAGAAACAAAAGAAAAAGTAGAAAAACCAATATATGTAGACTATGAAGATTATAGTGTAGTAACATATACCAAACTTGACAATAGATTAATTAGAGGAAATGTTATATCAGATGATGACTATGTAATTGCAATAAATCAAAAAGGAGAAGGATTTAGCAAATATAAAGACATATATATTAATAGATACAAGAAAACAGATGACTATCCACAAGGAATTTTCTTTGTTATAAAAAATATTCGTACAAAAAACATTTGGAGTTCATTTAAGCAAAATGAAGAAAATAATTGCAAAATTAGTTTTATGCCAGACAAAATAGAACAGGAAATGGAACAAGACAATATTAATACTAAAATAGAAACAATAATAAGCCCAGATGATCCTACAGAAATAAGAAGAATAACACTAGAAAATAGAGGATTAGAAGCAGAAGTATTAGAAGTAAATGCATATTTTGAACCAGTATTATCAAAAAAAGAACAAGATTATGCCCATCCTGTATTTAATAATTTATTCTTAATGTTTGACTACGATGAAGATACAAATAGTATAATTATAAAAAGAAAGAAGAGAGATAAAAATGAAACAGAGATATATCTAGCAACTAGTTTATTAGGAACAGACAATGAAACAATAGGAAACTTAGAATATGAAATTGATAAAGAAAAATTTGCAGGAAGAGGCAATATTGGAATTCCAGACATGATACAAAACTCAACACCATTATCACAAAAAATAGGACTTGTAACAGAAGGTGTAATAGCTCTAAAAAGAACAATAAAATTAAACCCACAAGAAAAAGTAGAATTAAATTTAGTTTTATCTGTTGGACAAAATAAACAACTATTGTTAGAAAATATCAAAAAATATAAAATGAAAGAAACTGTAGAAAAAGCATTTGAAATATCAAAAGCAAAAATAGAAGCGCAAAGCAGATATCTTCGTATTAAAGCAAAAGAAATGCAACAATATCAAAAAATGCTTTCATATATACTTTTTTCAAATCCGTGCAAACAGAAAAATTTAAAAGACTTGCCAAAACATAAATATAATCAAAGTGAATTATGGAAGTATGGAATATCTGGTGACTTACCAATAATTTTAGTAAAAGTGAAAAATGCTAATGATATTGATTGTGTAAAAGAAATATTAAAAGCATATGAATTTTTCAGAGTGAAAAGAATAGAAGTAGAATTAGTATTAATTGATGAAGAAAAACATAGCTATGAAAATTATGTAAGAGAAGAAATACAAAATATTATATTTAATTCCAATATGGCATATTTAAAAAATGTAAGAGGCGGAATTTTTGAATTAAATAAAAATGAAATTAATAAACAAGATATGGAATTGTTAGAATTTGTAGCAAATATTATTATTGATAGTGATAAAGGATCTATTTCAAATGCAATGAATGAAATTGAAGAAGAATATTTAGAAAAGAGCAAAACAATTAGTGATGAGGAACAGGCACCTATAGTAGTGGAAGATAATGAAATAGATATAGATATGTTAAAAGATATTGAAGATTTGAAATACGACAATGAATATGGAGCATTTTCAAGTAATGGAAAAGAATATATTATTAGAGCAAACAAGGAAAATAGATTACCAACTGTATGGTCTCATATATTAGCTAATGAAAAATTTGGAACATTAGTTACAGAAAATATGGGAGGTTATACATGGTATAAAAATAGTAGACTAAATAGAATTACCTCATGGGCAAATATGCCAAACTATGATATTCCATCAGAAGTAATATATTTAAAAGATAAAGAGACAAAAAAAACATGGTCACTTGGATTAAATCCTATGCCAGATAATAATAATTATCATGTTATATATGGATTTGGATATTGTATATATAAGCATAAAAGTGATGGATTAGAACAAGAATTAGAAGTTTATGTACCAAAAGAGGATAGTATAAAAGTACAAATATTAACATTAAAAAATACAACGCCAAATAGAAAAAAATTAAAAATCTATTATTATAACAAACCTGTTTTAGGAGAAGATGAACAGAAAATATCACAATATATTAATTTACAATTTGATAAAAATAGTAATATGATCTTAGCTCAAAACCTATATAATAGTGATTTTTCAAATTATATGTATGTATCAAGTAGTGAACCTATTAAATCATATACAGGAAATAAAAACTTTTTCTTAGGTCAAGGAGGAATTAGTAATCCAGATGGAATAAGAAAAGAAATGTTAAATAATGAAAATAGTTTGGGAAATAGTAGTTGTATAGCATATGAAATAGAAGTAGAGATAGAAAGTTTTGGGCAAAAAGAAATTGTTATTCTATTAGGGGCAGAAGAAAGTATATTGGATTGTAAGAATAATAGTTATAAATATAGTAAAATTCAGAACTGTAGGCAAGAATTAGAGCGTGTGAAAAATGAATGGAAATATATTTTAGAAAAATTACAAGTATATACACCAGTAGAGTCTGTTAATATCTTATTAAATGGGTGGTTAATATACCAGACTATTGTAAGCCGATTAATTGCAAAAACAGGATATTATCAATCTGGGGGTGCATATGGATTTAGAGATCAATTGCAAGACACTATCGGATTAAAATATATCGATTCGCAATATCTTAAAAATCAAATAATTAAACACAGTCAACACCAATTTGAAGAAGGAGATGTAGAACACTGGTGGCATGAAGAAACAAAAAGAGGAATTAGAACAAGATTTTCAGATGATTTGCTGTGGCTTGTATATGTAACTATAGAATATGTGTATTTTACAGGGGATAAGCAGATATTAGAAATTCAAACACCATATTTAAAAGGAAATATATTAGAAGAAGGTCAAGATGAAAAATATGATAAATATGAGGTAGGAGAAAAAACGGAAACAGTGTATGACCATTGTATTAAAGCAATTGAAAAGAGTTTACAATTTGGAGAACATGGTATTCCTAAAATAGGTTCTGGAGATTGGAATGATGGTATGAATGAAGTAGGAAATAAAGGTAAAGGTGAAAGTATTTGGCTAGGATTTTTCTTATATAATATTCTAAATAAATTTATTCCAATAATGCAAGAAAAAGGAGATATGGCACGTGTTGAAAGATATGAAAAAATTAAACAGGATTTAAAGAAAATATTAAATACAAATGGTTGGGATGGTAGATGGTATAAAAGAGCATATACAGATGATGGCCAAGCTTTAGGTACAATGGAAAATGAAGAATGTAGAATTGATAGTATTGCACAAAGTTGGGCAACTATTTCAGAAGCAGGTGATAATGATAAAAAATATATTTCTATTGAAAGTCTAGAAAATCACTTAATAGATAAAGAAAATGGCATTATAAAGTTATTAGATCCTCCTTTTGAAAAGAGTAAATTAGAACCAGGATATATTAAAGCATATTTACCAGGTGTGAGAGAAAATGGTGGGCAATATACACATGCAGCCACTTGGGTAATCATTGCAGAAGCTTTATTGGGATTTGGAGATAAAGCATTAGAACTATACAGGATGATTAATCCAATTGAACACAGTAGAACAAAAGAAACTGCTAAAAAATACAAAGTAGAACCTTATGTAATACCGGCAGATATATATGGAGCAAATAATTTAGCAGGAAGAGGTGGTTGGACTTGGTACACAGGATCTTCAAGCTGGTATTATAAAGCAGGAATAGAATATATACTAGGATTAAAAATTGAAAATGAAATCTTAAGTATAAATCCCTGTATTCCAAAAGAATGGAGAACATACAGTATAAGGTATAAATGGAAAAATACATTATATAATATTATTGTAGAAAATCCAGATGGAAAAAACACAGGAGTTAGTAAAGTAATAATTGATAACATTGAAGTAGAAAACAATATTAGACTAGAAGAAAATAAAGGAGTTGTAAATATAACTGTCATAATGTAAAATTATTAGGTAAAAAGGACGGAAAAATAACTGTCCTTTTTATTGACGAAAAATACAAAAAAACATATAATATATATAAAAATAGGAGAAAAAAATGGACAATAAATTACAAAACTTATATAGAGAATGTATACAAGAATTAAATAACATAGGAATAGATATGCAAAACAAACAGCAAATAGGAACAATCGAAATAAAATTATCTAATAGAAGTAAAAAAAGATATGGGATATGTAAACAAGAAGAACCAGATGAAGCAACAAGATACATTGAAAAAATAGGCAGAAAAAGACTTATAAAATATCAGAGATACAAAAAACACAAGATAGAAATTAGCACATGGGTTATGCAGTTAAACAAAGATATAATAAAAAATACAATAATACATGAATTAATCCACTGTATACCAAATTGTAACAATCATGGGAAAGAATTTAAGAAATATGCAAACTACATTAATAAAAATTTAGGATACACAATAAAAACAACAGGAAATAAAAGAGAGGACTATCAAAAAAGCAACTTAGAGTATCAAGAAGAAGCTGATTATAAATATAAAATAAAATGCAAAAACTGTGGACAAGAATTTTATAGAAAAAGAATAAGTAAAAATTTTACTCAAAAATATAGATGCGGAAAATGTGGAGGAAAATTAGAAAAAAATACTTGTATTAAATTAATAAATGTGGTATAAATATAAATGAAATAAGTATCAACCGACGAAAGGCGGGATTTTCGTGGAAAATATAAATAAAGATGAAAAAACAGTATTAATAGTAGATGATGAACAAGCTATTATTGATGTATTAAAATTTAATTTATTAAAAGAAGGATATCGTATATTAGAAGCAAAAGACGGACAAACCGGTTTAGAGATGGCATTACAAGAAAAGCCAGACTTAATTATGTTAGATATCATGTTACCAAAATTAGATGGCTTATCAGTATGTAAAAGAGTAAAAAATTCATATAATATACCAATTATTATACTAACAGCGAGAGATACAGAAATTGACAAAATTGTAGGTTTAGAATTAGGAGCAGATGATTATATCACGAAACCATTTAGTGTAAGAGAATTAGTTGCTAGAGTTAAAGCAAATATTAGAAAATCAGATGCAACAATGTTAGATATAACAAATATGTCAGCAGAAACAAAAGATAAGCAAAAGAAAGAAAATAAAATCATAGTTGGAGAATTAGAATTAGATTTAGACAAATTTGAAGTAAAAGTAAGAGGTAATGTTATTGATTTAACATTAAGAGAATTTGAAGTATTAAAATTTTTAGCAAGTCAACCAGGTCAAGTTGTAACAAGAGAAACCTTACTAGAAAAAGTATGGGGATACGAATATTATGGAGATATTAGAACAGTAGATGTTACAGTAAGAAGAATTAGAGAGAAAATAGAAGCAGACACATCTTCACCACAAATTTTAATTACTAAAAGAGGAGTAGGATACTATATTTCAGGAAAATAAAAGAAAGACTTAATATCATAGTGGTATTAAGTCTTTTTTGCTGTATAAATTCAAAAATTTTTAAAAATCATTGAATAAATTATTAAAAAATGATAAAATAGACAAAAAAATAAGGAGGAAATAAAAATGACAATCTTATTAAAGAACGGAAAACTAATTGACTACAAAACAAATACAAATGACATATATGATATTTTAATAGAAAATGACAAGATAAAGAAAATTGCAAAAGAAATTACAGAAACAGCAGACAAAATAATAGACTGCACAAATTTATATATTATACCAGGAATGATTGATATACACTGCCATTTAAGAGAACCAGGATTTGAATATAAAGAAACAATCGAAACCGGTAGCAAAAGCGCCGTAGCAGGAGGATTTACAACTATTTGCCCAATGCCAAATACAAAACCAACTCCAGATAGCGCTATTATTTTGCAAAAAATTATAGAAGAAGCAAAACGAGTAAATCTTTGTAATGTATTACCATATGCTTCAGTATCAAAAGGAGAAAAGGGAGAAGAATTAGTTGACTTTGAAGAATTAAAACAAGCAGGAGCAATAGCTTTTTCAGATGATGGAATGCCAGTTGTAAATAGCAGACTAATGAGAGAAGCAATAATTAAAGCCAATGAATTAGGAACATATGTAGCATCACACTGTGAAGAAAAATCAGTGGCACAAGGAGCAATTAATGCAGGAAATATAGCAGAAGAATTAGGAGTAGAGGGGGTACTACCAGAAGCAGAAGAAATTATGGCAGCAAGGGAAATTGTTATATCAGAAACTAATAATGTAAGAGCACATATTTGTCATATTAGCACAAAAACAACAAAAAACATGATACGTGACGCAAAAAAACGTGGAGTAAAAATAACATGTGAAACTTGTCCACATTATTTTACTTTTACAGTAGATGAAGTAAAGAAATCAGGAACAAATGCAAAAATGAATCCACCACTAAGAGAAGAAAAAGATAGGCAAGCAATTATCGAAGGATTAAAAGAAGGTACAATTGACTGTATTATTACAGATCATGCACCACATAGTGAAGAAGAAAAAGAGAGAGATTTATCAAAAGCACCAAATGGTATTATTGGTTTTGAAACAGCATTGTCAGCAGAAATTATGAATCTGATAGAACCAGGACATATTAATTATTTAGATTTAGTGAAATTAACATCATACACACCTGCACAACTATTAAAAATTGATAAAGGAACTATACAAGAAGGGAAAATTGCAGATATTACAATATTTGATCCAAATCAAGAATATGTATATACAAAAGAAAATATAGTTTCAAAATCTAAAAATAGTCCTTTTATAGGAAAAACTTTAAAAGGAAAAGTAAAATATACTATAGTTGGTGGAAGAATTGTATATAGAGGTAATGAATAGAATGGAAAATGCAATTGATAATGTATATGACATCATACCAGCAGTAAAGCCACAAATTGCATTTTACGAAATGTATGGTTTAGAAGGATTAAAAGCTTTTAAAGAAACTTGTGAGTATGCAAAACAAAAAGATATGATAGTTATAGTTGACAGTAAAAGAGAGGAATATTTATTCTTGTAAAAACATCAAATCCATCATCTGGTGAATTACAAGATATAAAAACAGAAAATGGCATAGAGATATATGCGGAAGTAGCAAAACTTGTAAAAAAATGGGGAGAAGACTTAAGAGGAAAATATGGATATAGTAGTATCTCAGCTGTTGTTGGAGCAACTTATTCAGAACAATTAAATCAAATTAGAGAAATTGCTCCACTCAAGAAGTTTAATGTGTGCATATAAGTCAGATAGATGGAAAGACCAGTTTAATGAAACACAAAAAAGTATATAGGTAACAATTGTTACCTATATTTTTTATAAGATTATAGAACTAATATCTAAAAAAGAAACAGATAAGTTATAAAAATGTCGAAAAATGCGATGAAAAGTGCTAAAAATCAACAAAAAATGATTGACAAATCGAAAAAAAGTGTTTATACTAAATTTAAGAATTATAATTCTTTTTATTTTATTCAAAAAATTATATCGATACAAACCCAAAGTAAACTGAAGAAGAAAAATATAAAAGGAAGGAGGAATGGATTAAAGTCGAAAAATGAATCAATATTTATACAGTAATAGGAACTATGTGTTAAGAAAAATCTTAAACACACAGGAAAATGCTGATATTATAAAAGACCTAATAGAAGGTATTTTAGATATGAAAATACAAAGGATATCGGTAAATCCGTATGTAGTAAAAAACCAAAGATATTTACCAGAAGAAGAAAAATTTGGTGTTGTTGATGTACGAATTAAAACTTTTGAACACCAAGAATATAATGTAGGAATACAATTTTTAGATGGAAAACATTTGCAAACCAAGATTGCATTATATTATCTATATGTACATTCAAATCAAGTATGTTATGGCGATAAAAGAGAAATAAGCAAAACTATTACAATTAATTTTTTAGATTTTCCATATCAATATAAAAGCTCTGAATATCATAAAATTGCAATTTTAAATAAATTCAGAACAATTGACTTTAAAGAAGCAGAAGCAGAGGCACACATTATAGAATTACCCAAATTTAATATATTAGATCAAAAAAAAATAACAAAGGCAGAGCAATGGATAGGGTATATTCAAGGTGAAAATCAAAAATTATTAAAAAACATTATTGATGAAAATAAATATATAGAAAGATTAGATAAAATGGTGCAAACATATTGGGAGCATGAAAAAATTTAAAAAGAAAGAAAAGAAAAGTGGACTTCAAATAGTCGAAGTCCACTTTAAAAGATAAATTAATGTGTAACACTAGAATTCTTTTTCAGAGATATATTAATAATTGTTCCTTCCTCCACTTTAGAATCAAATGGAGGATCTTGTGAAACAACAACACCAGAGCCATCTATAGAAGCATTCAAATTTAAAGAATGTAAAGTATTTATTGCTTGTGATGCAGATTTATAAGTTAAATTTGGAACAGTAACAGAAGTTCTAGTTGTATTGCTGTTATCATAAAGGATAACTACAGAATTTTTTGCAAGAGATACACCAGGTTTTGGTACTTGATCAGAAACAGTAACTGTATTTATATCCTGAGTTGTAACAGATTTAACAGTAAATCCATCTGCTTTTAATACTTTTTCAGCTTCTGCAAATGTTTTATTCCTTACATCAGGTAATGTTGTTAATTTTGTAGAATTATCAAGCTCAGTAACATCAGCAGGAACATTTAAAGATGGCAAGATTTTAGTCAACATCTGAGAAACAACAGGGGCTGCAACTACACCACCTTGTTGACCTTTAGCTACTCCATAAAGACAAACCAAAGCAACAACTTGTGTATCTTCAACAGGAGAAATACCACAAAATGATGCAACATAACCCTCAGATTCTTTTCCAATAGGAGGCTCAGAAGTACCAGTTTTACCACCAACTGTATATCCAGAAACAGCAGCACGGTATCCAGAACCGTTTTCAACAACAGATTGCATTAGATCTTTCATTGTGTTAGCAGTTTCTTTTGAAAGAACTTGTCTAACAGCAACAGGCTCTACTTCTGTAACAGCACCAGTATCTGTATTAGTGATTTTATCAACAATTGTAGGTTTCATTAATATACCATCATTTGCAATTGCAGAAACAGCAGTAATCATTTGTAGAGGAGTAATATTTAATCTTTGACCAAAAGACATAGTAGCTAGTTCAACATCTCCAACAGAAGACTCTTCTGTAAATAAAGAATTAGATTCACCATATAAATTACTACCAGTTGTCTCAAATAATCCATATGCACGATAATATCGGTATAGTGTAGATGTACCAATTCTTTTTCCTAATTGCATTAATGCAGGATTACAAGAATTTTCTAGAGCACCACGAAGTGATAAATAATGATGTGGTGAAGTCCAACAAGTAATTCTGTAATCTGCCACTTGTTCAAAACCTTTACAATAAAAATCATTATCTACATCTGGAGTAGTAATACCTTCTTCAAGAGCTACAGAAGCAGTAATTAATTTAAAGACAGAACCAGGTTCATATAAATCAGAAACACATCTATTTTTCCACATTGTATGAAGTGCATTATTTTGTTCTTCTGATGATAATTTATCATAGGTTTCAGCCAAACTTTGATTAGGAGTAGATGGAGTATTTAAGTTATAATTTGGATAAGTAGCCATTGCTAAAATTTTACCGTTTTTTGGGTTCATAATAATACACGTTCCACCATTTTTAGGTTTTATAGAATCACATGCTTGTGCTAAATATTGTTCAACTATAGATTGAATATTGTAATCAATTGTTAATGTGATATCACTACCATTCTCAGGAGAAATATAAGTTTCTTCTGCATTTGGAATTTCTGATTGATCACTTCCTTTTGAACTAACAATTTTACCAGGTGTTCCTTGTAATGTAGAATTATATGTTGATTCAATTCCAACAAGCCCATTATTTTCTGTACCACAAAATCCTAAAACGTTAGAAAGAACTGTATCATATGGATAATATCTTTTTGTATCTTCATCAATATTAATTCCAACTTTAATTTCATTTTCTTTCATCCATGTTTTTAATTTTTCTACTTTATCTTGATCTACTTTTCGAATAATAGTTTCTACCTGTGAAGAACTATTAACTTTTTCTAAAGTTTCATCATAATCAAGTTCAAAAATATCAGAAAGGCCTTTTGCTATTTTTTCTTTTAGGGCAAGAGTTTCAGCATCATTATCTCCCTCAAATTTTAATGGATTTATTGTTATAGTATCTACAGGTACACTTTTTGCTAAAACTTTTCCAGTAGAATCATATATATTACCACGTTTTGGGCTAATAATTTGGTTTATAGTTTGCTGAGAATAAGCTTTTTCCTTTAAATAAGCTCCATCAACAAATTGAATAAAGGCAAGCCTGCCAAGTAATAATACAAAAATCATAATAGTTACAATAAGTATAGTTTTTAAGCTTTTTGCATGAATAAAATTTTGTGAGGTAAATTCATTATTGAGTTTTATAATCTTTTTTTTCTCTCGGTTATTTTTTTTCAATATTTTCACCACTCTTTTGTTATACATCTTGAAAATATTTTATAACAAACAATTTTAAAAAGCAATCATTTTATAAAAAAAGGAGGTAAAAATGTTATCAATTGTAAAAACAATTTCACTAATAGGACTTTGTGGAAATATTGTGGAAGTACAAACAGATATAAGTAATGGACTTCCAAGTTTTGAAATTGTAGGGATGCCAGATATAAGTGTAAAAGAATCAAAAGAAAGAATAAAATCAGCAATTAGAAATTCAAATATAAAATTAGCAAGTAAAAAAATCTTAATTAATTTAGCTCCAGCAAATACAAAAAAAGAAGGAACTAGTTATGATTTGCCAATAGCGATAGGTATTTTAATGGCATTGGGTATTATTTATAAAACACAAATTATGGATACAATATTTATAGGAGAATTAGCATTAGATGGCAAAGTTAATAAAGTAATAGGTATTTTACCAATGTGTATAGAAGCAAAAAAATTAGGAATTAAAACCATATATGTGCCAAAACAAAATGAAAATGAAGCTTGTATTGTAGAAGGATTAAATATTATACCAATTAATACATTAAAAGAAGTGATTACATATTTAAATGAAGGTAAGAGCATAGTTAAAAAAACAAAAATAGTATCAAAAATAGAACAACTAGAAGAAAATATTTTAGACTTTGCAGATGTAAAAGGACAAGAAGATGTAAAAAGAGCATTAGAAATCGCAACAGCTGGCGGACATAATTGCCTTTTAATAGGAAATCCTCGGGTCAGGAAAAACAATGTTAGCAAAAAGAATACCTAGCATATTACCAGATTTAACTTTTGAAGAGGCATTAGAAATTACAAAGCTTCATAGTATAGCAGGAATATTAAAAAATGACACAGGAATAATTAAGCAAAGACCTTTTAGAACACCACATCATACAATATCTCCAATATCTATGGCAGGAGGAGGTCGCATACCAAAACCAGGAGAGATTAGTTTAGCTCATTATGGGGTATTATACTTAGATGAATTACCAGAATTTAAAAAAGAAACATTAGAAGTATTAAGAGTACCATTAGAAGATAGAGAAGTAACAATATCCAGAATGTGTGCAAGATTAACATATCCATGTAATTTTATGCTAATTGCTAGCATGAATCCATGTCCTTGTGGATATTATGGAAGCAGTGTAAAAAAATGTACTTGTACCAAAACTGCAATTAATCGTTATTTAGCAAAAGTCAGTGGTCCCTTGCTAGACAGAATTGATATAAAAATACAAGTGAAACCAGTTGAATATCAAGAACTAGAAAAGAGTTATTTAGGTGAGAAATCAAAAAATATTAAAGAAAGAGTTAATAAGGCACGTAAGATACAACAAAAAAGATATGAAAAATACCATATAATGTGTAATAGTGATTTAACTCCCCAATTAATAGAAAAATACTGTCAGTTAGATAATAAAGGAAAATGTCTAATGGAAAAAGCTTATTCAAAACTAAATCTAAGTGCAAGAGCATATACGAGAATTCTAAAAATATCAAGAACTATAGCCGATTTAGACGGAAAAGAAAATATAGAAATGTCACATGTAGCAGAAGCAATTCAATACAAAATGGGAAACTAAAGTATGCTTTAGAAAGGAATGTTTTGAAATAGAAATTAAAGAGATAAAAATAAAAAATGAAGAATATCCTTTAGAATTAATGAAAATAAAAGACCCACCAGAGATAATTTATGCAATTGGAAATTTAAAATTACTACAAAATCCTAAAGTAGCTATTATAGGTAGTAGAAAACATACAGAATATGGAAAAACAATGGCATTGAACTTTGCAAAAAAATTAAGCGAAAAAGGATATACTATTGTAAGTGGATTAGCAAAAGGCATTGATAGTTATGCACATATTGGTGCTATGTTAGGAAAAGCAAAAACAATAATTGTTTTACCATGCGGATTTAAACAAATTTATCCTAAAGTAAATCAAAGCTTATATCAAGAAATCGTCGAAAATGGAGGACTTGCAATTTGTGAATATAGAGATGAAATAAAAGCAGATAAAGAAAAATTAGTAGCAAGAAATCGCATCGTAGCAGGAATATCAAATGGAGTATTAGTAATTGAAGGAGATTATAGAACAGGAACAACAATAACTGTAGGTCATGCAAATAAAAAAGGGGTGCCTGTATTTTGTATACCAGGGAATTTAGATAATGGAAAAAGCTATACACCAAACCTATTAATTAAGCAAGGCAATTTTTTAGTAACAAATGAGCAAGATATTATAGATATTATAGAAAATAAATCACATAGAAGTACACAAAGAGAGAAAAAAATGCTATTCGAAACAAATATTGAAAGGCAATATAATATGGTGTATAAAACAGATAAGAAACAAAATAAAAAATTGCCATATCAGATATATACATATATAAATGAAAGACCAATTAATATAGATACACTAATTGAAAAAAGTAAATTAGCAGTAAATCAAATTAATTATGAATTAACTATGCTAATTGTAGAAGGATATATACAAGAATTACCAGGAAGATATTATGTACGAATTTAAGAGGAGATTTATATGCAATTATATTTAAAAAAAAGAATAGGAAAAATAGGAGAAGAATTAACTTGTAAATATTTAGAACAAAAAGGATATAGTATCATCAAAAGAAATTTTTATTGTAAACAAGGAGAAATAGATATTATTGCGAAAGAGAATAATGAAATTATTTTTATTGAAGTGAAAACTAGAACAAATGCGAAATTTGGAAATCCAGCAGATGCAGTTAATTTCTTAAAGCAAAAGCATATATACAACACTGCAAAATATTTTTTATATAAAACAAATATAGAAAATATGAGTATCAGATTTGATGTGATTGAAGTCCTAATTAGAAATGATAATGTACGATTTCATCATATAAAACAGATTATTTAGGATTGCCATAAAAAAATATCCATGATATAATAAATAAGGAAAGAAGGAATGAAGATAAATGGAAGCAATCCTGCAAGAAACAAAATTTATTATGAATAAATATCATATTAAAGCAAATAGAAATCTAGGTCAAAACTTTTTAGTTAATGAAAAAACTATAGAAAAAATAATAGAAAGTAGCAATATTCAAAAAACAGATTTAGTCATTGAAATTGGGCCAGGATTAGGAACTTTAACAAAACAATTATTGGAAAAAGCAGGAAAAGTAATATGTATTGAATTAGATGCAAAAATGATAACTATTTTAAAAGATAGATTTAAATTATATAGTAATTTTGAAATAATACATCAAGATGTATTAAAGGTAGATTTACAAACATTAATAAAAAGGGAAAAAGAACAAGCTAAAATAGAAAAAGTCAAAATCGTAGCAAATCTTCCTTATTATATTACAACACCCATTATTATGAAATTATTAGAGGAAAGATTAGATTTAGAAACTATAACAGTCATGGTACAAAAAGAAGTAGCAGATAGATTAACTGCAATTCCTGGAGAAAAAAACACAGGAGCAATCACTTATAGTGTTTTCTATTATGCAGAAGCAACACAAATTATAGAAGTGGAAAAAGAATCATTTATTCCAGAACCAGAAGTAACATCAATGGTAATTCAATTTAATATAAGAAAACAGCCAAAGGTAAAAATAAAAGATGAAAAGGCAATGTTTAATATAATAAAAAATGCATTCACACAAAGAAGGAAAACATTATTAAATGCATTAACAAATACTCATATATTTCAAAATAAAGAACAAGGAATACAAATATTAAAACAATTAGGATTAAAAGAAAATGTGAGAGCAGAAGAATTAACATTAGAGCAATTTGCGAAAATCACAGAAAAACTGTAATAAACATCTTTTCAAAATGAATATAATGTGTTATAATAGAATAGATAAAAAAAATAAGGAGAAATATATGAATCAGATTTTAATAAACCAAAAACTATATGTAACACCTGAATTAAAAAGAAAAAAGAAAATATATAAATTTGATTTTATTTTGTCAGTTTTCGTTCTGATAACACTTGCATCTGTATGTATTTATGCAGAATATGACAGAAACAAGAGTGAACAAGTATCACAACAAATGTTAAGTGATATTAATACATCATTAGAAGAAAAGAAACAAGCACAAAGTGATATTTTAGTTATTGCTCTAAATAATGCACAAGAAAATTTAGATATTGAAGCAATAAATAATCAAGAAAATGATAAACCTGTTCAAGTACAAAAAGATAAATATGTGACATCTGGAGGATATACATATTATACAATAAAATAGGAAATTTTTGTGTTGTAGGACATAATTATAGAAATACAAAATTTTTCAGTAAAGTTCCACAATTACAAATTGGAGATAAGTTTACAATTACAGATTTAAATGGAAAGACAATTGAATATGAGATATATACAACATATACAGTTATTCCAGAAGATGTTAGCTGTCTTGACCAAAACACAAAAGGAAAAAAGGAAGTTACATTGATTACATGTACAAATGATAGTAAACAAAGGGTAATTGTGAAAGCAAGAGAAGTAAAATAAAAGTTACTAGCAAATAAGCATAGTAGCTTTTTTTTTGTAACCAAATTTTTCATAAAGAATACTATATAAAAAATAGTATGAGGTGATAGCATGGCAAAAATAATTATATTTAATAATGATACAGATCGAATGGAGACATATTACAGAGGAGAAAATGAACCAATGCCATATAATACAAATGCAACATTAAAAGTAAGAGAATTTAGAGGATCTAGCAAATCAAATACTTTATGGACAACAAAGAGGACTATGCAAAGTTGGAATAGTCAAAGATACATATTTGGAAGCAGTATTTCAGTAGGTTTTGCATTTAAAAGACCATATGAAGGTGGACATGGAAATCAAAGTCATGACTTTGAGCATACAGTTGAACATATGAAAATATTGATAGAAGATAAGAATAATTTGTGTTTTTAGATTAAAA